>NZ_JAOPHO010000072.1:0-16677 GCF_033141925.1 Peribacillus sp. CSMR9 | reverse complement strand
GTAAAAATGATTCATGTCCTTATCATGGCAATAATTATAAAAATAAAAAACGCACCCATCCCTAAGTAAGGGACGAGTGCGTATACCCGTGATTCCACCCAATTTCCCATAAGCAAGAAAACGCTCATGGCTCTGGAGCTTGTAACGCGGCTTAGACGATATCAGTTACTCTTGTTCACCGATATGGCTCAAAGGCGGTAAATCAGTTTCCTAAGCCAGGAAGTTCGCAGCTGCCCTTCCCTCTCTGTAGACCGTAAAAATGATTCATGTCCTTATCAATGCTTCTTAACATGTTAATGGTTTTTATATTGTTATATATATTACAATAAATTTCCACAAGTGACAACATCGAATGATTTGATTTCAGAATTTTTTTCATGTTAATAAATAGGCAGAAGGTTAAATCAAATACTATCTCCAATAGACATTAAATTGGTATAATTAGTAAAAAAGGAGTCACTATGAAAAGATTAAGCAATTGGTCCATCGTACTTGCAGTGATTGGTGCCGTATCATTTGGCTGTTCTTTTGTTTTTCCTAAAGCCTTTGAGCCTCTTATGGCCATAGGATTCGGTGCTTTACTTATTGGCATGTTATTTAGTTTCGGGGCGATGTTTAAAAGTGAAAAAGGAAAGTCTAAATACTTGGCTGTGGCTGCATTCTTTCTTTTGGGTTTCATTCTCGTTTGGAATGAACCATTTCAAATCGTCAGGCTATTAACCTGGATGAAAAATTAAATGAAAAAACCCGTTCGCCATGACGGGTTTTTTCATTGATTCATTCTTCATCGGCTATCGTTCGACTTGAATTCTTTATTCCAAGCCATATCGTAAGTCCAGTGGTCCAGAGTATTAGCGCGCATCCAAAGCCGAGCAATGATAACGGTGCAAGGATTTGATGCTCCCCAACCATGACGGTGTCTGGCACAATCAGCCATGTGATAAGCGCCAATAAACAGAGAAGTGATCCTGTTACATAGTATAGTTTGATTTGAAAAAGTGACGCCAATGGTAAAAAATGAATCCCTACAATAATGGCGATGACCCCCGGTATAAGATCGGTGTGATTGATCAAGTTACAGATGGTAATGGCAATCCCAATCAGCAAACCTTCGGCAATGAAGACCATATTAAACAAAAATCCGATACGCTTAAGACGTCTTGCCCCATCATCTGAAACTTGATTGGACATTTTTTGTGATGCATGTATTAATGAAATGCCAACGATAACCATGATGATTCCCACGAATATGGCTGCGAGTTCCACGTAGGGAAACCCCCACCCTTGCAATCCCATTACACCGGTACCCGCCCACAGTGTTCCGAAGACCGCCATGAAAATGACTCCAATTCCAGAACCGCGAAACGCCTCTTTCATCATCAGTTTCCTTTCATCCACAGTATAATCGTACATAGAATAATATTGCACCACTTCCCCAATTATTCAGCTATAAAAAATCATTTGAGATGAGATAATTGCCGTTTCGGAGATATAATTCGATTTTCGCAGATATATTCCGTTTTTCACAAATATAATTGGGTTTCGATACAAATCTTCATGAAAAAAACCTGAGTCCTCCAAGGGGTCTCAGGTTTTTTCATTCATATCAAGCCACATCTGATTTATCAAATTGACAATCTTTCAATGAAATTAATTTGGTCTTATGATAAATCTTGTATCCTAGCCAAATCGCCAGGAATAGCGGCAGTCCGATATAGGAGACAGCGACGCCATACCAGTCGATGCTGCCGCTTAGGAATGCTTCATAGTTCTGCCCTGCAATGACACCCATGCAAAGGACCAATGAAAGAATCGGACCGAATGGAAACCATTTTGCTTTATATTTCAATTCGTTTATGTCACCGCCCTGTGCGACGTAGGCGCGTCTAAAGCGATAATGGCTTATGGCTATTCCAATCCAGGCGATAAAGCCGGTTAGCCCCGATGCGTTCAATAGCCATGTAAATACGTGATCCCCAAAAATGGAGGTCAAGAAGGCGAGCCCGCCAATTAATGCCGTAAGAATCAATGCATTCATCGGGATTCCCCTGCGGTTGACTTTAGCAAGGAATTTGGGAGCTTGGTTATCTTTCGCCATCGACCATAACATCCGCGTTGAAGCATAAAGCCCCGAGTTCCCTGCGGATAGTAAGGAAGTCAATACGACAGCATTCATGACGGATGCCGCGAATGCAAATCCTGCGCGTTCAAAAACAAGCGTGAAAGGGCTTACAGAAATATTTTCCACATCCCCGTTCAGCAAACTTGGACTTGTATAAGGAATTAACAGGCCGAGTATTAGGATGGCCCCGATGTAAAACAATAGGATGCGCCAAAATACTTGGCGGATCGCATTTGGGACATTTTTTTCAGGATTCTCACTTTCACCGGCAGCAATGCCAACAAGTTCCGTGCCTTGAAAGGAAAAGCCGGCTATTAGAAAGATTGAGATGATCGATAAAAACCCTCCCTTGAATGGTGCCTCACCCATGGTGAAGTTTTCGAACCCGATCACCTTTCCGCCAAAAACCCCTAAGATGGTCAATAATCCAATAATGATAAAGAAAATGATCGCGACGACTTTTATTAAAGCAAACCAATATTCAGATTCACCATAGCTTTTAATGGATAGGGCGTTGAGGGTGAAGACGATTCCTAGAAATAATGCACTCCATAAAAGGCTGGGTACATCAGGGAGCCAGAATTTCATGATGATGGCTGCTGCAGCTATTTCCACGGCAAGGGTGACTGCCCAGTTAAACCAATAATTCCAGCCAAGTGCAAAGCCGAATGCGGGATCTACAAAGCGTGTGGCGTAGGTGGAAAATGATCCCGATACAGGCATATATGTCGCCATTTCCCCTAAGCTTGTCATAAGGAAATAAACCATGATCCCAATGCATGCATATGCAGCGAGGGCACCACCGGGCCCTGCGCTTTGGATGGTTGCCCCGCTTGCCAGGAATAATCCGGTTCCGATTGAACCGCCTATGGCAATCATGGTCATATGCCTTGCTTTCAGTTTCCTTTTAACTGTCGGTTCTTGATTTTCAATGAGATTCATGTCCATATGGTTCCTACCTCATTTTCTATTAAAGTTAAAAGATTTATATAGTCTCCAACAATCGCTTTTTTGGAAGTCTATATGCGAACTAAGGGATATCATGATATATCAGGCTTTACTGGGTAGGCTAGTATCCGGTTTAATTGCCATTGCCTGGTACCGTCAGCCTATTCTCAGCCGGAATAACCTCATCCTGCTCAATGTCCATTCCACACCATTGAATTAAGGTAAGGGCGATGATCTCCGCTGCCGAGAACACATTGTCGAGTAGGATGTATTCATTTGGATAGTGGGCAACCTCGGTTACTCCAGGCCCGAACACGATTGCAGGCGTTTCACCGACATGTGTCAGCAATCCCCCATCCGTTCCCCACGGAGAGGCCTCGATTACCGGGTCCTGTCCTGCAACCCGACGAAATTGATGGACAAGCGCATTCATCAGTTCATGTTCCACATCAATTGCCCCTGGAACCCAACGTGCCCCGAACCATTCCAATACTGGCGGATTTTCCTTGAACCATTCGTCCACTTCTTTCAGCTGCAATAACCAGTCGGCCATTTCTTCCTTCGCCTGCTCCATCGTTTCCTCCGGCGCAACGCCCATCCTCCCTTCGATTTTCACAAGGTCGGGAACGGATGACGGCCAATTACCGCCTTCAATGACACCTAGATTGATTGGAATCGGAATGGGCGTGTTTTGATAAAGCGGATCACTGATACGTGCATTTCGCTTTTCTTCCAAGGCACGAATATGATTGATGACGGTCATGCTTTTTTCAATGGCACTAACGCCTTCATACCTTGTTCCGCCATGGGCTGACCGCCCTTTAACATGGACCCGGAACCACATCGAACCCTGCTGTTTCGGAAAAATCCTCATATTCGTCGGTTCAGGAATAAGGGCAGCATCTGCTTTATATCCCCTTAGGACGGCCGCTAATGTTCCGGCCCCGCCGCTTTCTTCTTCAATCACACTTTGAAAAATGACATCTCCTTTTAATTGGATGCCATTTTCCTTCAATGCCTGCATCGCAAGGATCAGCGATACATTTCCACCTTTCATATCGGTTACACCGCGACCAAACATTCTTCCATTCTTAATGGCTCCACTATATGGGTCGTCGTCCCACTGCTCCCGGTCCCCATCCGGAACCACATCGATGTGTCCGTTCAAAATGATGGAACGGCCGCCTCCAGTCCCTTTCATGATACCTACCACATTGGGGCTGTTTGAAAAATCACTGCGTGGAGAATAGAAATAAGAATGCTTTTTCAGCTCGCCGCCGTCAGGTTCCCAACTATCGATCTGCAAACCCATTTCCTGAAGCTTCTGGGCGACAATGGCTTGTGCCCCTGCTTCATTTCCTTGCGTACTCGGGGCTTGTA
This sequence comes from Peribacillus sp. CSMR9, assembly GCF_033141925.1. Taxonomy (NCBI): domain Bacteria; kingdom Bacillati; phylum Bacillota; class Bacilli; order Caryophanales; family Bacillaceae; genus Peribacillus; species Peribacillus sp. CSMR9. The sequence goes on along the minus strand of NZ_JAOPHO010000072.1, from coordinate 12,227 downwards.
CCACTTTTTGCAATAGGTTTGTTCCTTCTTCCCGATGATCCTTGATCCATTGGTTTATCCGTTTTTTTATATCCGGCACATTTATCCTCCTTAATTACACATATTCTGATAGATTACTGAAAGTCCCATTCCACCTGCCATACACAACGTTACCATTCCGTACTTAACTTGTGAACGCAACATTTCATGCATCAATGTGACTGTCAATTTTGCACCTGTTGCTCCTACAGGGTGACCAAGTGCAATTGCCCCTCCATTGACATTGACAATATCCGAATTCAATTCTAACTCCTTGATCACTGCAAGTGCTTGGGCAGCAAAGGCTTCATTAAGTTCAATCAGTCCGATATCCTCTAACGATAGACCTGCTTTTGCTAATGCCTTTCGAGTCGCTGGTACGGGTCCAATCCCCATAACTCCAGGTTCAACTCCTGCACTGGCAAAAGCCTTAATTTTCAAGAGCGGTTTTAATCCCTTTTCTTCTGCTTGCTGTTTGGACATTAATAGTACAGCTGCCGCTCCATCATTCATAGGACAGGCATTTCCTGCCGTAATGGTTCCTTCATTTTTGAATACTGCTTGAAGACTGGCTAGTTGATCGAGATGAATGTCCTCGCGTACCCCTTCGTCATGGTTGAAGATTTGAAGTCCTTTTCGATCCTTGATTTTAAGCGAAATAATTTCTCTCTCAAAGCGACCCTCTACTATAGCTTTCCAAGCCTTCTTGTGGCTTTGATAAGCAAATTGATCCTGTTCTTCACGACGGATACCATATTTTTCAGCCAAGCGCTCGGCTGTTATTCCCATATGCTCATTTCCCAAGGAACATATTAATCCATCTGCCAGCAGAGCATCCTCCATCGTTACGTTTCCAAATTTACCGCCCCATCTATTTTTCACGATATAAGGCACATTGCTCATGCTCTCCACTCCGCCGGCAATGATTACGTCCTCTTGACCAGCAGCGATCGTTAAAGCAGCGTTGGTAATGGCCTTTAAACCTGATCCACATGCTTTGATTACAACGTGCCCTGGGACACTGTACGGGAAATTTGCCATCTGCGACGAAATTCGGGCCGAGTTAAGGCCGCCTCCATGGACATAGCCATGCCCGAAAATCACTTCATTGACCTTTTCTTTACTTAACCCGGAATTCTCCATTAGACCTTCCAATACTTGACGGCCCAATTCGGTAGCATTAACATTCCGGAGTGATTTACCAAAGGATCCAACTGCAGTTCGCGCCCCAGCAACGATGACAACCTCATTCATGCTTTTTTCCTCCTCTTACCTATTCAATGCTGTTTACAGTAGCCTCGATTTTCAGCGTCGCCTCTGTATTCCTTATCACATCATCCACCGTATATGGCGCCATGACTTCCTTCAGTACCAAACCCTCTTCCGTAACTTCCATGACAGCCATATCCGTAATGATCAAATCCACACTCTGCCTTGCCGTCAATGGAAGCGTACATGTCTTCAATATCTTCGATTCACCCTGCTTATTCACGTGATTCATCAAGACGATCACCTTTTTGGCCTTCTGGGCAAGCTCCATCGCCCCGCCCATCCCCGGTACCCGCTTACCTGGGACGATCCAATTCGCCAAGTCCCCCTTTTCACTGACTTCCAAGGCTCCAAGGATGGTGATGTCGATGTATCCTTTCCTGATCATTCCAAATGCTGTTGCACTGTCAAAATATGAAGCTCCCATTACAGTGGTGATCGGGAACCCTCCTGCGTTACAGAGAGCAGGATCTTCTTTCCCCGGATCCGGACTTGGACCTGTACCGAGAACCCCATTTTCCGCATGGAACAGCACATGGATATCTTGAGGTATATGGTCGGCCACCAAGGTAGGGATGCCGATGCCTAAATTGACGATCAATCCGTCATGGATTTCCTTGGCGGCGCGTTTCGCGATGCGATTTCGTACATCTACTGCCATGCCCATTTCCAATTCACCCCTTTTGTCGGAATCACCATATCTACATAAATGCCTGGTGTGGCAATGCACTCAGGATCCAATTCGCCTACAGGAACGATTTCTTCCACTTCCGCAATCGTGAAGGCACCAGCCATCGCTACCAGCGGATTGAAGTTACACGCAGTCTTGTCGTACACCAAATTCCCAAGCGAATCTGCCTTTTTAGCATGGACGATGCTGACTTCAGAGGTCAAAGCGGTTTCCACCAAAAATTCTTTTCCTTCTATAACAATCTTGTCCTTGCCTTCTTCGGCTATCGTGCCAATCCCGACATCGACAAAAATCCCGCCTAAGCCTACACCGCCAGCACGGATCCGTTCAGCTAATGTCCCTTGCGGTGAAAATTCCACTTGCAGCTTTCCTTCAGTCATGAGCCTGCCTGCATTAGGATTGGATCCGATATGTGAGGCGATGACTTTCTTTGCCCTTTCAGCAGTCACAAGCCGGCCAATGCCGATATCAGGGAATCCAGTATCATTGCCAATCAAAGTCAGTTCCTTGACTCCCTTGGCAAGGATACCCTGTACGAGCGTGGGGGGAGTCCCCACTCCGCCAAACCCGCCATACATGAGTGTGCAGCCATCGGAAATATGCTCCAGTGCTTCTTCGATTGTCACTATTTTGTTATTCTTCGTAATGGCCTGCTTCATACCGTTCCTCCTAAATAGCCTGCATGTCCTCAATCAAACCCTCCGAGTGCAATTCATGCTGCAACTCTTCAAGGGAAGCTTCCAGTATCTTGACGAGGCGATCGATTTCTTCATTCGTAATGACTAATGGCGGAGATAGGATAACCGCATCACCGGCAATTCCTTCAATCGCACCTGCAGCAGGATAGATCAACAACCCCTTCGCAAAAGCCTTATTGACAAGCCTTGTAGTAAGGCCGACTTGCATGTCGAATGGCGTTTTTGAAATCCGATTGGAGACAAACTCAAGTCCAAGGAGAAGCCCTTTCCCTCGTACATCGCCAATGATATCGAATTTCTTAGCCAGCCCTTGCAGCTTCTTAAACAGGTATTGACCTTTCTCCTCAGCCGCCTGAACCAGGTCATTTCCCTCAAGGTAGGTAAGCACTTCCAATGAAACGGCCGCTGATAAAGGGTTTGCACTATATGTATGGCCGGCCATGATTGAATTCGAGCCTTTTAAAATGGGCTCCATGACACGGTCACTAATCATTGTGGCGGCCATTGGAGTATAGCCCGCGCTCATTCCTTTACCCAATGCGATGATATCCGGGGTGACTCCCCAGTGTTCCATCGCGAACATTTTTCCTGTCCGGCCGATTCCCGTCATTACCTCATCGGCGATAAAGAGAATGTCATAGCTTTCGCAGATTTCCTTAATCCTTTGATAGTAGCCATCCGGCGGTGTTACAGCCCCGGCGGATGCCCCGATGATGGGTTCGGCGATGAAGGCTGCGATATTCTCGGAGCCGACCCTTTGGATGGCTGTCTCCAGTTCATCTGCACACTGAAGCTTGCAGCTGGAAGGTTCACTATTATAAGGACAGCGATAACAGTAGGGAGCAGATATGCTTGGGAAATCCTCCAATAGCGGAACAAAACGTTTTCTCCTTGGTACATGACCTGACATCGATAAAGCGCCCATCGTAATCCCGTGATAACTCGTCCATCTGGAGACAATGCGATTTTTTCGCTCATATCCTTTTTCTTGCCAATGTTGAATCGCTATCTTCATCGCCGTTTCTGTCGCTTCCGATCCACTATTCACGAAAAATGACCAATTCAAATCCCCTGGAGCCAACTCACTTAGCTTCTTGGCTAATGCCTCAGCGGCTTCACTCGTAAAATGGGATCTATATGCAAAAGAAACTTTGCGGGCCTGCTCCTTCATTGCCTCGACAACCTCTAATACACCATGGCCGATACTCGCTGTAACCGCACCTGATGATCCGTCTATATACTGATTTCCATCTATATCATAAAGATAAATTCCATTCCCATGAGAGATAGTGGGATAGTCATGATCTAGAGTAGGCTTAATCAAATGATTGCGTGTCATGTCATCTCTCCTCTTTAACGTTGTACCCACTGTACATTTTTTCTATTAATCAATTAAGTTCCTAATTTGAAAAAATTATAAGAAACCAAGTTTACCAGCTAAAAGGTTCATCCTGAATCAGGATGGATTCTGTAGGGCAGCCTTCCATTGCATCCTGCATGTCATCATGCAGGATCTCCGGAACTTCGGCAATCCCCTGATTATCGTCCAAGATGACGAAAGCGATCCCTTGATCGTCATAGTCATAAATCTCAGGACCTGTTGAACCGCATGCCCCGCACGCAATACAGGTTTCTTTATCAACCCATGTGTACTTAGCCATAGAAACAATCCTCCTACTTGACGGATAAATCTTTACCCCAAATATTCATGTCCTCATACTTATCCCAAATATTGCAATTCTTCGTTAATCTGCCGCCATATTCATATCCCAGTTGGTGAAAGACGGCATTCATGCCCATTGACAATGATCGCGCCAATGAATATGAACAATATATATTTTTCCTGATCAATTCTTGTTCCAATGCAGAGATGAGCACCTTCATGAAACCATGCTTTCGATGATGGGGGATTGTTGCACAGTCTGTTAATTCAGCATTATGATACATCTCATTCACTTCCGCGGATGCAGCGCTCACGATGGTTCCTTCATATTCGATAACACTGAAGATCGTACCTTCCTCCATCACTTTCTTGATATATCGCTCATCATTCATCGGTGTAGGATAGGTTTCAAAGATGGCACCATATAAATTCGCCAGCTCTTGTGCATCTTCCTCCGTAGCAAACCGTAGGATGTAATTCTCAGGCATTTGCTGGGATTCAATCAGTCTAGGAATCTGACTGACATCTTGGATGACTTTATCTTCCTTGATCCAAAAATCGCTTGTTCGCCTTTCATCCGTTAAATAGAAGGCCATGCAATAGGCATCATTCCCTTTGAAATACCTGCTCAATATTCCTTCCAGCATGAATCCTTGACCCAATGCCACAGATAAATCTTCATTCCTGGCTTTAAGTATCACTTTAGTAAAGCCCTGCTCCTTTGCGATGACAAGCGCCCGAGCAATTGCTTTTTTGATATCTCCCCGATAATCATCCATGCGCAAGCGCTGATTGGAATGATCATGATAGAGCTCCATCGTATAACATTCCCCAGTCTCCACCTGGGTGAAAAAAGGCAGTTTTTGAACAGGCATTATGTATCCCCCTTATTTAAAGAATTCGGGAGAAGAGATGCATATCATCCGCTTCTCCCGGCATTCTATTTCCAATTGAATAATTTCTTAACGGGTGCCTGAAGAAGCTGATCATACGTAAACTCATCAGGGTATTCACTCACATCATATATGGATAAGGCTTCATCAACCTTTTGATTCATCGCATCAGACACATAGATTCCACATTCCGGACAGTTCAAGGCTGGAACTTGAAGGACCCTTATTGAGCGTTTCCCATCAGGCATGATCCAGTAACAATCCTTCTTTTCGCTTTCTTCTACGTTAGGGGCATTACACCAGAGGCAATCCATCTTTATTCCCCCTTGCCTTCAGAATTCACCGAGCCGCTTCCGACCAAGGCATTCTTTTTTTCTTGGGCTTTCCTTAATTTTTCCTTCATTTCGTCCCGTTTATCACGGCGATCCTTCAATGATGCATGTTCACCAGTGCTTTCATACGCTTTTCTCTTATCAAGACGGCGAAGGCCCTCTGGCACCAAGTTGAATTTCTCGTCCGTCATCAGAGCGGAAATCCCGACAGCTTCTTTCCTGTCCTCAGTACCATACACTTCATCAAAGTAAGCATCCGCACTGCCGGCAACATAATTCTTCGGCTCCGGATAACTTGTGATCACTCCTTCAAAGTTCCGTAAAACGACTTTATCCGGACTTTGAGAAAGCAGGTAATTCGGAGTCAAGGCAATCTTTCCGCCTCCGCCAGGTGCATCCACCACAAAGGTTGGCACCGCATATCCTGATGTATGGCCGCGCAGCGCTTCAATGATTTCCAGTCCTTTTGAAACCGGCGCCCTGAAATGGCCGATCCCTTCAGATAGATCACATTGATAAATGTAATAAGGCCTTACCCTTGCTTTAACACAGTCATGCATCAGCTTTTTCATGATATGTACACTATCGTTGATACCAGCCAGGATAACAGCCTGATTACCAAGCGGCACCCCTGCCATCGACAGCATGTCACATGCTTTTTTCGCTTCATCCGTCAGTTCAAGTGAATGATTGAAATGTGTATTTAACCAAATCGGATGGTATTTTTTCAGAATATTACATAAATTTTCTGTAATCCTCTGCGGGAAAACGACCGGTGCACGTGTGCCGATCCGAATGATTTCCACATGCGGGATGGCACGTAAGTTACTCAATACGTATTCAAGGATCTTATCATTGATCAACAGGCCGTCTCCTCCAGAGATCAACACGTCCCTTACTTCCGGGGTATTCCGGATATATTCAATCGCCCCATCCAGCTGCTTCTTGGGAACACCCATGCCTACCTGACCTGAAAAACGGCGTCGTGTACAATACCGGCAGTACATGGAGCATTGGTTCGTCACAAGGAATAGAACGCGATCCGGATAACGATGTGTCAATCCTGGAACAGGGGAATCCTCATCCTCATGCAGCGGATCTTCCAAATCATATCTAGTCTTGTTCATTTCTGCCGAAAGCGGTACCGACTGTAAACGAATCGGACAGCGAGGATCATCAGGATTCATCAAAGATGCATAATAAGGCGTAATGTTCAATGGAATCGTTTGAGTCGAAATCCGGACTCCTTCCTCTTCATCCGGTGTCAAATTGACGACCTTTTTCAAATCATCCAGTGTTTTAATCGTATTGGTCAATTGCCAGATCCAATCATTCCACTGCTCTTCCGTTACGTCCTTCCACAATTCGATATCATTATAATGCCTGCGTCCACCAAGGTATTCTTTATTTTTTACATCAATTCCCATCAAATTCATTTAAAATTACCTCCCCTTATTCTAAGAACTTATAAATATATACTCGCAAGAATGATGCCAACATTCAAATCAAGGAAAACGTAAACAAAAGGGGGTAAACCTACCTTAAAACCGCAAGATATTTTTCATTACGCATAATTTTTTGCAGCCAGATTATTTGCACCAAGCAGAAAATTCAAAAAAAGGGGGCCTCGACACACGAGAGCCCTCTTCAAGGTACATCATCATTAAGGAAGTGACAGCGTTTTCAAAAAACCTCAATTTATTTCGATTCCTTCGATCCTGCCGAATAAACTTTTTCAATGCCATACTTATTTAACTTATATTGCAGTCCCTGTCTTTTAATATTGAGGGCTTCAGCCGTTTTGCTGATATTCCCGTTATATTTCTCAAACATATTGATGATCATTTCCCTTTCCATTTCTTCAAGAACGACAGGTAAATCAATCTTATTTTTCAATGGGGAAGGATGGTTCTGCGCATTTGATGCAGCGTAATTTCCAGAAGGAAAAAGATAGGCAGGAAGATGATGTTCATCAATCATATCTTCCCCTGCGTCCATGACATTAAAGGTTAACTCAATGGCATGTCCCAGTTCACGAATGTTCCCGGGCCATGGATATTGAAGAAGCCGCTGCATCGCCTTATGACTGATCCCGCGCACTTCCGTAAAAAATGATTTGTTGAATTTTTGAATAAAGTGATTGACGATTTCCGGAATATCCGTTTTACGCTCCAGAAGTGAAGGCATTTGGATCGTCACGACATTCAGGCGAAAAAATAAATCCGAGCGAATGATTCCCCGCTCCAACGCCTCTTCTGGAGAAATGTTCATCGCAGCAATGATCTTCACATTAACCTTTTGCTCCTTCGAACCCCCAACACGGCGCACCTCGCCTTCCTGAAGCACCCGCAGCAATTTTGCCTGCAGACCGAGGTCGAGACTATTCAACTCATCAAGGAAAAGGGTACCGCCATTGGCCTGTTCAAAAATGCCCATGCGATCCATCGCTCCGGTAAAAGCCCCTTTCGTGGTGCCGAACAGCAGCCCCTCCATTAATTCCTTTGGAACAGCCGCACAGTTTTGCGCGATGAAAGGCTGATTTCTATGAGCACTTACATTATGTATACTTTGAGCGACCAGTTCTTTCCCTGTCCCTGTAGGTCCATAAATCATGACTGGGGAATGTGTACGGGCCGCTTTTTTCGCCAATGAAATCGCTTGCTGAAAAGCAGGGCTAGTACCGATCAAATCACTAAAATGATAGGTCGCCGTCCCTTCAGAAAACTTATTTTTCTTATGGGTCTCGGCCAGCTGGGAACGCAAATCGACAATTTGGTCGTACATATTCATGACTTTCGTAATATCCTTTGCGATTTCCACTGCCCCAATAATTACACCATCCTCATACAAAGGATACGTACTATTGATGGACGTTATTTTTTTCTCCTTTAAATTGACATATGTCTGAATGGACTCAATCGTTTCATCGCCTTTTTCCAATGCTACATGCAGCGTACTGGATTCATCAGTCAATGAAGGATAAAGCTGAAAAATATTCTCCCCCAGCACCTGTTCACGATCAAGCCCGTCAATATGTGCCATCATTTCATTATAGAATACCGTATCCCCATCCTTATTCACGATATGGACACCCACATTAATCACATTCAATATCCATTCAAATTGAGTGGAAAACTGATTTACTGAAGATTTCATTTCTTCATCTCCGTTCTCTGTCATTTGATAGAATCACCTGTAAATTATAGCATTTAATGGGAAGCATTTATCCCTTTATTCTTATAAGATTAAAACTTCAACATAAAGGCAATAGAATAATAAGGTCAAAAAAAGGAATCTCGTATTAAGCCAAGAAGGTTATATAAGAAAATATAAAATATAGGGGTGATTCGGATTTCAGAACGAAGCAAAGAAACGAAAATAGAAATTAAACCGTGGGAAGATAAAGACCTGGAATTACTTTTTCAACTAAATGCCCCAGAAATGATGGAACATCTTGGCGGACCTGAAGGTAATGAACAAATTCTGAAACGCCATCAACGGTATCTTCATATCGGAAATAAGGGATGCATGTTTAGCATCATCTCGTTTCCAGAGGCTGAAGCAGCCGGTTCCGTTGGCTACTGGCAAACAGTGCGGAACGATGAAAATGTGTACGAAATCGGTTGGAGTGTCCTCCCTTCATTTCAGGGAAAAGGGATTGCTTCCCATGCAGTGAAGGCACTGATAGAGAAAATAAAAGCCGAACGAAAATACAAATACATTCACGCATTCCCCTCGATCAATAATCCAGCATCAAATGCAATTTGTCGCAAGCTTGACTTCAAGTTTACCTCCGAATGTGAATTCGAATACCCTCCAGGGAGCTTTATGCGTTGCAATGACTGGTGCTTGGAACTTATCTGACAATGGCCCATTACCCTTAGGATAGTAGTAAATGAAAGAAATTTGGATTGTATTGAATTAAACTCAACCAGTTAAAAGTTTGTCAAAATTTTAAATTACAAACATAGAAGTCCATTCAATAGAGTGACAAAAGCCCACTCTCTCTATAAATAAGGGAGACTGGGCATTTAAATATCTTTTTAGCTCTTTTTTGTTTGATTTCTTGGAAAACGCTTGAGTTATTAATTAAGTAAGTAAACACGATAATTATTAATTCAAGAATCCAAATTGTTCTAAATTTTTTAAGTAATATTGAAAATACTCATCTGAAATGTCAGTTGGATACTCTGCGACGCCCCTTTGAATAAGTGAACCTACAATCAACGCATTTAAATAACCATTCAATTTCTCACACTGATCTCTTACAATAAACTCCGAAATGTATTTGCCATCTTTGCTTTCGAAGAATATATCGATTCTTCTACCTTCTTGTTCATCTAATAGTAAATGGTTGTAATCCCATTCGATTTTTTTTATTTTTTTCTCATTAATCGGATTTTTGTGATTATCCAGGACTTGTTCCTTGTGGTATCGTCTTTCTTCGTTTGAAAACAGTTTATTTAACACCGATGGATCATCTATAACAAGACACGTGAAAATCTTAGAGTATTCTAATTGGTCATCATTGACTAAATCTAGTACTTCTTTTTTTGAAAATTCTCTGGCTTTAAATTTAGAAAAAATACGGTCAACGACTTGTTCCTTAGTTAACGATAATTCATCTTGCCTATATAGGTATTGTTTATATAACTTTTCGTAATTGTTCATTGTTTACCCCCTGCGTTTATTTGACGGGTCCACCGTAAAAAGCATGAGCTTTCGGAGCTCGCTTATAAGGGTGCCAATGCCAGTAATAACCTTTTTTAGGTTTACCATTAAGTTTGTCAACCTCATTTATTGGTTTTCCATTCTTATTAGCCGAAGACGCAACACCTTTTGCTTGATTACTAGAAGTAGACCACGTATCATTCTTCGACTTTATTCTAGCAACTGCCTGAGACTTTGATAAGCCCTTACCAATATATACTCCACCCTTTTTAACACTTGCAGCAAAATGATAATAACTCTTGGATTTTTTGGCTTGAGTAGCAATTACAAAGGCTGTTCCACCAACAATTATCATAGCACCTGTATGAAACAAAGCAGTTAGAACAGCAGGTGACATAGCGAGTCCAATTGGTATTAAGAAAACCAATGACGGTACGCCTTCTTCAGAATTATAGTTGAAAAGTTTTCCAGTTTCAACATCTTCAATAATTGCTTCCAATTCTTCACTTTCCTCTTCGTATTTAATATCCTCAATATTTGCTGTATATTCCTTTAAGACCTTATCACCAGTTTCATTTAATTCTTCCGTAAATAATGATATATGGTCTGCACCTGGTTCTACTTCGACAGTTACTTTAGAAGTTTGCCCTTCTGCATTTTCTAATGAAGTTTCCAAAACAAGTCCATCCGTAGTTATTTCAAAGTTTTCCACTGAAATGTTCTCTTCGGATAACTCATCTTCTAGTGCCTCTCCAATTACATTCTCTTTTACAGAAGTTTTCAGTAAGTGCTCTTCTGCTTTTGGGTGATTAACCGGAAGTAGGCTAACAATCATTGAAAATACTAATAAGATGATAATTTTATTTAAACTCTTCTTATTCATATAAAATCTCCTTACATGTTTTGTATAGTGGGCAAACCATATCCCACAGTATTTTTATCACCATTCACCTTTAGGGATGACTTTTTTAAATATTCATACACTTTTAAGTGGATACTCTTATCCTTAGTAAGATTTTGTCTCGAAAGATATTCCGCAACTACTCCTGTTACATAAGCAGTTGAATAAGACGAACCTTCGTTATATGAGTATCCACCAATATTATTAAGAGACAAAATATTTTCTCCGGGACCAACGAAATCAATTTTACCGATAGCTGAAAACTTTGTAGATTTTTTTTCTTCGTTAATCATTCCTACAGAGATGACATCATCATATCTAGCAGGGAATTGAGCATTTAAACCATAAGTGTTTCCACTTGCAGCGATGAGGATAACTCCCTTATTTAAGGCATCAGCTATTAAGCTTCTTAATTCTGGAAAGTCAGATTGAAATCCAAGGCTCAAATTAATTACGTCCACATTCTGAGTGATCGCCCATTCAAGGCCATTAATGAAGTCTTTTTTATCAATTTTCCCATCATCTTTAATTACCTTAGCTGAATAAACCTCAACACTTTGTGTAACTCCAATAACACCAAATTTGTTGTCATTCGCTGTTATAATACCTGCAATTGCTGTACCGTGCCCTAAATTATCTTCATAAGAGAAAGATGGTCCTATAGAACTAAATTCTTTTACTACCTTCCCTTCCAAATCTTTATGATTCTTATTAATCCCACTATCTAAAATAGCAACTTTTATTTTTTTATCTACATCGCCACTTTTAGAATTACCTACTATATTTATCCCCCATGGGATATGTTGTTTTTTGTCCCACTCATCCTTTTGAACCTTATGCAGAACAAGTTCTTCCTTGGAATATCTTGAAATACTAAAATAGAAAACTCCTACAAAAATACCAAATGAAATAAAGATTAGAATAACTTTTTTCATTAAACAGCCCCTTAAGTCCTTTTAATCATCTAACAAATAATACAATAGACCTAATATAATGGGATGTAAATACCTTTTGATGAAAAAATTAACATTTCAATTTTCAAAAAAATTAATAATATAGGCCATTACTTTGAGAAGTATTTGAAGTCAAAG
>NZ_JAOPHO010000071.1:0-16828 GCF_033141925.1 Peribacillus sp. CSMR9 | reverse complement strand
GCGAAAGCCGAGGAGGCTCCCCGACCGCCCGCGGAAAGCGAGTGCCCTACGTTCCAATCAACGGCCAAATTGTACAAGCCATAAAAATAGACAAACTCGATTTTCATCGAGTTTGTCTACAGTCTGAAACACCGTTCCAATGGAACGGTGTTTTTCTATTATATGTGAAAATTGAATATTTCAGGTCGATCCAGGAAAGGAGCTTCAATAATCAACTTTTCCTCGGAAATGGGGTGGATGAATTCGATTTTTCGTGCATGCAGGGCTTGACGTGGGAAAGTCCTTCTTCCTCCATAAAGGGTATCTCCGGCCAAAGGGTGATTCAGATGGCTGAAATGTACCCTGATCTGGTGGGTTCGGCCGCTTTCCAAAGTACAGCTGACGAGCGTCAAGTTTTTCTTGGGATCGCGATTGAGCACCCGGTAATGGGTAACTGCGGTCTGACCTGAAGGGGAAACCCTTCGTCTCGTGGCATGGTGGCGGTCCCGGCCAATTTTTTCTTTGATTTCGCCTTCATCCTTTTTTATGTTTCCTTCGACTAAAGCAAGGTAAGTCCGTTTGATTTCCCTTGCTTCCAACATTCTATCCAGCATGGACCCAATGAGGCGGTTTTTGGCAAAAAGGACCGCACCGGTGGTATCTTGATCAAGCCTATGAATATGCTTGATCATACAGGTCTGGCCGGTTTGCCGAAGGTGGTGCGCAACTCCATTGATGAGGGAGTGTGCTTCACTTGGGAGAGAAGGGTGAGTATCCATTCCAGCCGGTTTATTGGCTATCAACAACAGGTCATCTTCATATAAGATGGATATTCCTAAGTCTGCCGTTTTAACAGTTTCATTTTCAGCTTGATCCAGCATGGGGATGCTGACCGTATCTCCTTCAGTAAGGACAGTTGACCATGTGACGGAATTGCCGTTCACTGTCACTTCTTTACTCATCCTCCACTCATGCACCAACTTCTTTGGGGCTTTCCACCGCTCCCTAAAAAGCTTTTCCAATGTTAATCCATTCCAGCTGTCAAGTACTTCTATTAATAAATGTTGGTTAGTTATATTGAAATTTTCCAATTTCATTCCTACTTTCGCCTTGTTTGGTTGTGGTTAAATGAAAAAAATAACCTTTGACCTATTGCTAAGATTTTCGTGGTGGAAATTACCACATATTTTTTACAATTTTTATGTTATTCTATTGGGAAAGAAATCGCTTGTCCTAGAGTATACATATATTAGATAGGTCTAACGGATCTGAAAAAAGGTGGTTTTTTTAGTGAAGACGGTCTTTTCTTCAACTGAAGAACAAGAGCAAGAAATAGCGAGTCTCGTTTCTCGTTTCTACGAATCTGTATTTCCGAAATACTTTACGGAAAGTGAAATCCTTCATTTTCGTGAGATTGGCGTTTTGAAGCCGAATCAGGGTTCTTTTACTTACTTAGCAACATTAAGAGATGCATTTCAAGTTATGACATGTCTTCAAATCCTCATGTCGATATTGGATAAACAGAAGAGAGAAGATTCTATAGTGATGGAATCTAAGTCTGAAGAATTGTTCCAACATAACATCACTCTATTGAATGAATGCGGAATATTCTTCCCTTTTTATTATGACCATTTTTCACATATACATCATGAAGCGGGTAATGAGATGCAGATGATGGATATCAAGGTGGCCAATCAATATTTAGTATAAGTCAAAAAAAATGAACCGGCTATAACGGGTGAAGATTTCCGTTAGGTCCGGCTCATTTTTTTCATCCTTAATTAATATCGTGGTCCTCGAACCATTTCTCGAAGGTTTCCTCTTTATTAAAGCCAACGATCCGTTCTTGTTCCTGTCCATTTTTATAGTGAACGATGGTCGGCTCCTTTTTGATGCCATAATCGCTCCAGCCTTGTTCAAACTCCAAAAGGTTGTATTGAACTAGATCGATTCCCAACTTTTCTGCCAAAGGTGCCACGACGGGTGTGGTTTTTTGACTGATCGAATTCGAAGGACTATAGAAATAAACGGTCACATCTTTATTATCTTGAAGGTCCTGCTCCAATTCTTCAGGCAGGATCAAGTTTTGATAATTGGGATCATCCAGCTGATCGACAGTAGCTGATTTGAGCTTATCTTTGCCGTATGGATTTCCTTTTGATTTTTCTTCTTTTTTCATGTTTGTAAAAACGCCGAGCAGGACAAATAGCGCGACGATTATTACTAAAATTATAGCCATTTTCTTCATTAAGCTGCAACCTCCTTGGATCTTGTCCATACGATGTAACTGCATATAAAAATAATGACGAATGCAGTCAAGGCTAGGAATGGGATAGTAATTAAACCCAATACGTTAATATATTGTACTGTACATGAAACCCTTCAGCATGCAAGGGTGTGGTCAGAAAGAATGAGACCTTTTGTATCAAATTATGGTAAGTGGAAATGAATGCACCCGATTCGGATAGTATCATGGTATAAAAGCTGATCCAATAATCTTTTCGAATGATTGCAATTCCTAAAATGATTGCAAAAGGATACATGATGATCCGCTGATACCAACAGAGCGAGCATGGTTCATATTGCTTCATTTCAGAAAAATATAAGCTTCCTGAAAAAGCAATGATGGAAGCAGCCAGGCTACAAACATAAGTTTTCCACACTGCGTTTTGTATTGTTCATGGTTCCTCTTCCCCATCTCTTTTTGCTCTCATGAAAAGTATAGTATGTATGGACTGCGTCTGTAAAATATATATTCTTTTTCTGGGACATTAAGAATGATTTTATCAATGGAATTTTGAAAACCTTGGGTAGGTTCAGTTGTTTTAATTTTTGAATAAGGGGTATAATTCTTACGGAAGAGATTAAAGGAGTCTGAGGAAAATGCCAAATTTAGACCTGCATAAATATGAAAAAATAATGGAAATACGTAATATGAGGCTAGGAGATATAGATGAAATAATTGCTCTACAGTCGAGTTGCTTTCCTGGAATGGTTCCCTGGAAGCGAGATCAGCTTGAGAGCCATCTGGCGATTTTTCCAGAAGGACAGTTTGTGGCTGAATATGATGGTAGAGTGATTGGCTCATGTTCCAGCCTCATCATTAATTTTGACGAATATGATGATCGCCATACATGGGATGATGTAACTGATAATGGATACATCACGAATCATAATCCGGACGGTTATAATTTATATGGAATCGAGGTCATGGTCCATCCTAAATTCCGCAGGATGAAAATTGGTCAAAGACTATATGATTCAAGGAAAGAACTTGTTGCCCAATTGAATTTAAAAAGCATCATTATAGGCGGCAGGATCCCCAATTACCATAAACATGCGGAGGAATTGCTACCAAGGGAATATGTCAAAGAGGTGCAATTGCATAAAATATATGACCCAGTCCTTTCGTTCCAGCTTTTAAATGGCTTCACGCTAATGAGGATCAATCCGAATTACTTGCCGGATGATCTGCAATCCAATAAGTATGCTACTCTCATGGAGTGGAATAACGTCGATTATCAGCCGAAAACAAAACGTTATTATAAAACATCCGAACCGGTACGGATCTGCGTCGTACAATACATGCTGCGTAAAATCGATTCATTCGAGGACTTCGCGAACCAAGTTGAGTATTTCACCGACGTGGCTTCGGATGCTAATGCGGATTTTGCCGTATTCCCGGAATTGTTCACTACCCAGTTGATGTCTTTCTTAAATGAAAGATCACCAAGCTTGGCTGTACGGAAACTGTCCGATTTCACGGAGCAGTACATTGAATTGTTCACCACTTTAGCAGTAAGGTATAACGTCAATATCATCGGCGGTTCCCATTTCGTAAAAGAAGATGATGACAACATCTATAATATCGCTTATTTATTCCGTCGTGACGGGACGATTGAAAAGCAATATAAAATTCACATCACACCGAATGAAAGAAAATGGTGGGGCATCAACGCTGGTGACCGTGTTCGTGTCTTTGATACGGACTGCGGGAAGATCGCGATACAAATTTGTTATGATATTGAGTTTCCGGAACTTGCCCGGATTGCTACCGATATGGGGGCAAAGATCATATTCACTCCATTTTGTACAGAAGACAGGCAAGGCTATCTGCGCGTTCGTTATTGTGCCCAGGCCCGTGCTGTGGAAAATCAAATTTATACCGTCATCTCCGGAACGGTGGGGAATCTGCCTCAAACGGAAAATATGGATATCCAATATGCTCAATCGGGAATCTTCGCTCCATCGGATTTCGAATTTGCACGTGACGGCATAGTCGGAGAAACCAGCCCGAACCTTGAGATGGTCCTGATTGGCGATGTTGATTTGGAGATCTTACGGCGAGAACGGCAGTCAGGTACTGTAAGGCAATTGAAAGACCGCCGCCATGATATTTATAAACTGCATTATCAAAAAGGCGGAAAATAAAAGGTATACGGGCTCGTGATGTGATGAACGCTGATGCGGTTCTATTCATTACGAGCCTTTACTTCATTTATTGGAATATATATGATAATTTTGTATATGTAAGCCAGCTACATAATAATAACAAATAAGGCGTTTGGGAGGAGATGTTGGAGATGGATTGGAAATCTTTATACACCACTTGGGCAGGGTACCAGAATTTAAATGGGGAATTACGTGTCCTCCTTGAGGAAATGCAGCGGGATGAAGCAAAACTCGAAGATGCCTTTTATAAGAATTTAGAATTTGGAACAGGCGGAATGCGTGGGGAAATCGGAGCTGGAACGAACCGGATGAATCTTTATACTGTAAGGAAGGCAACGGTAGGGTTGGCCCAATATATCTCTTCGTTTGGGATAGAGGCAAAAGGAAGAGGGGCTGTGATTGCATATGATTCGAGACATAAGTCTCCGGAGTTTGCACTAGAAGCAGCTAAAACCTTGGCGACATTTGGGGTGAAGGCTTATTTATTCGATGAGTTGCGTCCGACACCAGAATTATCATTTGCCGTTCGCGAGCTGAATGCTTTTGCTGGAATTGTCATTACGGCAAGCCACAATCCGCCTGAATATAATGGTTACAAGGTTTATGGACCAGATGGGGCACAATTGCCACCGGAAGCAGCGGATCAAGTGATCAGCTATGTGGATGCCATTGAAAATGAGCTTGAAATTCAGGTTGAAGAAGCGGAAGTTCTTAAAGGGCAGGGCCTCATCGAAATGATTGGGGAGGAATTGGATGCAGCATATAATCGAGAGTTGCTCACTGTTCCCGAGAATCCAAGGCTTGCCGAGGAAATAGATGTGTCAATCGTCTTTACGCCGCTTCATGGAACGGCAAATAAATCCGTCAGGCGGGCACTGCAAAGCTTAGGGTATCAAAATTTGCATATAGTTAAGGACCAGGAACTTCCAGATCCTGATTTTTCGACAGTCAAATCTCCAAATCCAGAGGAACCAGCTGCATTTGAAATGGCAATCGAGCTTGGAAACAAAGTGGAAGCGGACTTATTGATAGCAACGGATCCAGATGCCGATCGGCTTGGAATTGCTGTGAAAAACGAGATGGGTCAATATGTTGTCCTGACTGGAAATCAAACAGGCGCCCTTTTCCTTGATTATTTACTGTCCCAGAAAAAAGAAAAAGGGAATATTCCCCAAAATGGAGTCGTCTTAAAAACAATCGTCACCTCGGAAATCGGGCGGACGATTGCGGAGTCCTACGGCTTGCAGACGATTGATGTACTTACCGGGTTTAAGTTCATCGCCGAGAAAATAAATCAGTATAACGAAAGCGGGGAACATAGCTTTCTGTTCGGATATGAAGAAAGCTATGGTTATCTGATTAAAGACTTTGCACGTGATAAAGATGCCATTCAAGCGGCTGTGCTGGCTGTTGAGGTCTGTGCTTATTATAAAAAGCAGGGATTGACGCTTTATGAAGGGTTACTGAATGTGTTTGAAAAATATGGATTCTACCTAGAAGGGTTGCGTTCATTAACTTTAAAGGGCATTGAGGGAGCGAAACAGATTCAAGGAATCTTGAATCAATTCCGTCAAAACCCGCCTTCTCGTATAGCTGGAATCGCAGTGGTCGTTGAAGAAGATTATCAAAGCAGCAAAAAGCGTACGTTACTTTCCGAGGGTGAAGAACTGATCGAGCTTCCGAAATCAAACGTATTGAAGTATTTCCTTGAGGATGGTACATGGGTATGCCTCCGTCCTTCAGGTACTGAACCGAAAATTAAATTCTATTTCGGTGTCCAAGGTAAATCAATGCCAGAAGCTGAGTCCAAGTTATCGGGAGTCATGGCAGATTTCATGGGCAAGATTGAAGCGTTAGTTTAAAGGTATGAAAAGCTAAACGAAAGATTTGCGGTCTTTCGTTTTTTTCGTGTAAAAGTATCTTAAAGTGGCCTCTGGGAAATTTGAATGAGCAAAATTCAAGGAAATTCGGTTTCGGTTTTGGTATACTGTATTGGCAAGTGACCTCGGAAAACATCGGTAAATTATTGAATTTAGAGTGAGCGGCAATAAGGGATAATGGAGGAATATTCATGAAATTAGTAATCATTAATGGTTCACCACGTAAACAAGGGCGTACAGGGATAGCCTCACGCTACATTTCCAAGAAATACGGAGCGGAACTTATTGATTTAAGCAATAGTGAGATCCCTTTATATTCAGGTGAAGGTGAGCAATATCAATTGGAAGTGATTCAAGGTCTTCGGAAAAGCATCGGGGAAGCGGATGGCGTGATCCTGACCACTCCGGAATATCATGGTTCCATGAGTGGAGCTTTGAAAAATGCCTTGGATTTTCTAAGCAATGAACAATTCACGCATAAACCAGTCGCTTTATTGGCTGTCTCCGGCGGAGGAAAAGGTGGGATCAACGCCTTAAATTCAATGAGAACAGTGGGCCGCAGCCTTTATGCAAATGTGATCGCCAAACAATTGGTTCTGGATCCACATTGCTTCGATTATGAAAATGATGGTTTACTTGAAGAGTCTGCCGTACTTGTGGAAGGTTTACTTGAAGATCTTAAAATGTATGCAGCTGCGTATGCAACAATGAAAAAATAATGAAATGAGGGTCAGGTATTTTCATACCTGACCCTTCCTTGTTTTATAGGGTTCACCAGCCAAAGTCAAATCCCCGAAAATCAATCTTCTTGTATAAATTTTCCCGTTTTGCAAAAACTATAGTTGATTTAAGCTTGGAAGTTCACTTAAATAATCACTTGTTTTTTCTGCCGCATGATCTAGATAACGAAGCAGCGCATACAACTGGGATTGAACAATTTGGTAATCATGCTCAAACCGGTATGCGTGCAAAAAATGTTCTATTTTTTTTGAAAGAAAATGATCTTTCGTCCGAACCATCAATACTAACAAGCTGTCCCAATCAGAACGGTGTGTGTGAAACAATGCCTGATCATAATCCGCAATCCTCATGTAGTTCTCCCCCTTAATAAGGAGCTATTTGTATTTTGTTCAGATCGGGCTGAACATTTCCTTACAATAAGTGGTGATGTATTTGGACCGCGGTTGTTGCTTTTTACCTGAATAAAAAAAAAAGGTGAGTACATGAGAGAAATAATGGTAATTGGAGTAATTGTCCTGTTTTTTTTTCCTGAAACCACACTCGCAGAAGAGGTGTATTCTCCTGAGCGGATGGAAATGGATCTGCAAGGAATCCAACACCAGTATGAATTGGACGTTCAAATAATCGGTCAAACTGAAAAGGGAAAAGATATAAAAGCAGTCAAGTTAGGAAAAGGAAAAAAATCGATTTTGTTTGTGGGGTCACATCATGGGCGGGAATGGCTCAGCTCCAAACTTTTAATGAGCATGCTTGAAGACTATGCAGCCGCTTATCGAGCGGGCAAGCCTGTTGGAGAATACCCGTCGGGATCATTGGATGAAGTTAGCATCTGGTTCATCCCGATGCTTAATCCAGATGGAGTCAGCATCCAGCAAGGAGATTTATCAAACTTAAATATACTTGAAAAGGCAGCAGTATGGAAAATGAACGGATATAGCAAGAATTGGTCGCGATGGAAAGCCAACGCCAAGGGCATTGATTTAAATAGGCAGTATCCGTCTGGATGGAAAGAAGTCATGAGTCATGAAAAAAAACCATCTTATCAATTTTATAAAGGGGAAAAACCACTTGAAGCAGCTGAAGTTAAAGCGCTTGCGGATTTTACAAGGGAAATCGATCCCCTTCTTGCTGTTGCCTATCATACCTCAGGAAGGGAAATCTTTTGGCATTACAAAAATAAACGGGAAAATATGGTGAGGGATTATGGGATTGCCAAAAAAACATCGGAATTGACTGGGTATGAACTGACCTTTCCGGAAAAAGAAGCGGTAGGAAGTGGATTTACGGATTGGTTCATAACTGAATTCCACCGCCCGGGAATGACAATCGAACTTAGTTATTTAGTGGATGAAACCAATCCTCCATTAAGTGTATTTCCTGAGGAATGGAAAAGGAATCGATCAGTTGGAATCATGCTTGTAAAAGAAGCGATGCAGCTGCATAACAAATGAACAATCTTACATAATAATATTAAGAGGAAAATATGAGGAGGAACAATTTTGAAAAAAGTCATCGTGATGTTAATGGGGATTTTTTTGATTATACAAGCAGGGTCCATTTCAGCACAGGCCCAAAAACCCGATTACGAAAAATACGGAAAGATTGCGATTGCCGTAGTGCAGGCAGATTATCCTGAAGTTGAGGTTACCGATTACGAATATAAGGGTAGGAAAACTGTAGCGGAAAATCTTGTCGAAGACGCTTTCATCTTTTTAGTCGCGGATAAGGGAAATGAGTTCAATATTATCGTGACCGTACAACATGATTTGAAAAATGAAAAATTACTTAGTTTAAAGGTCACTGAGCAAAAAAGAAAGTAAATTCAGAACAAAAATAAAAGGTTTGAATTTTAGCCAACATCTTCACCTCGAGAAGATGTTTTTTTCTGATTTCTTTAAAGGATTGTCCGGAAAATGGTGGATATCGGATTAGTTGCCACAGTGAAGTGATACCTATCCATTCCTTGATATCCGCTGCCATGAAGTTTTCATTGCATTTATGAGCAGCTAACCAGTATAGTTAGTATCAGATTGAAACAATAAGCTTGATTGTAGGGGTATTAGAAAATGAGAAAGTTTAAGAAAGTTTATGTGGAAATTACAAATATATGTAACTTGAAGTGTAATTTTTGTCCAAGCTCCAGCTTGCAAAGGACTCTTAAATTCATGGATCCTGAAGGGTTTACACATGTAATCGAGAAAATCAAACCGCACACCGATCACATTTATTTTCATCTGATGGGTGAACCCTTTTTAAATAAAAATTTGGGTACATTCCTGGATATCAGTGCAGAAAATGGCCTAAAGGTGAATATAACAACGAACGGTACTTTGATTCAAAAGGTCAAAGAAAAGCTGCTCTCCAAAAAAGCCCTTCGTCAGGTGAATATTTCACTTCATAGCTTCGAGGCAAACGATACGAGCAATAGTCTCGACTCATATGTCAGTAATATTGCCGATTTCATAAATGAGGCAAATGAAAAAAGTGAAATGATTTGTGCCATTCGTTTATGGAATATGGATACGGATGAACTAAAAGCGAGTAATGGCCTGAACGACGATATTCTCAGCATGTTGGAGGAGAAGCTTTCATTGGACATTCGTTTAAGTGAAGCTCTTCAGCAGAAGAATAATATTAAATTGAAGGACCGTGTTTATATAAACATGGCTGAAAAATTCGAGTGGCCAGAATTGGACCGTGACATTATCGATGAGAATATTTTCTGCTATGCTCTTAGAGATCAGTTAGGCATTTTGGTGGATGGTACAGTCGTACCTTGTTGTTTGGATAGTGAAGGGAAAATTCCACTGGGGAATATATTTGAAACGTCACTTGAAGATATTTTAAATGGTGAACGGGCTAAAAATATGTATGATGGTTTTTCAAGAAGATGTGCAGTTGAAGAATTATGTAAACGATGTGGCTATGCAAAGCGTCATAAAAAATAAATAAAGATAAGGAAACCATGGAGTTCATCTTCGTGGTTTTTTTGTGATTGAGGTACATTGACATTTCTTTTTATTAAAAATTCTGAATATTATTGTTTTATTAAAAGTCCCATGATAAAATACTCTTTATTATTGATGAAGTAAAAACTTCATATTGTCATATTAGAAGTCTTGGATTCATATCTTGCTTCAGAGGGGATTTTTTATGGAATTACAGCAAAAAGTTAAAGAAGTATTCCCTGGTTTATCAACTGGCCAAAAAAAGGTAGCAAAATACTTGTTAGTACATTCACATACATTTGCAGTCACTTCAGCTCAAAAGCTCGGGAATGATATAGGTGTGAGTGAAACGACCATCATCCGCTTTTGTTATTCATTGGGGTTAAGTGGATTTGCGGAACTTCAAAAACTTATTCGAAATCAGTTGATATTCGAGAGCAGCAGTTTGAATGAATATCATTCTTCAAAACTTGAAGCTGCGAATCAACCAAACTTCATGGCTCAAGTGATGGGGCAGGATATCGTCAGTATCGAAAAGACAATCAAAAATTTATCAAATGAAGATTTTTCTAAAACGGTTGATAAATTGGCGGCAGCCGACAATGTTTTGATATCCGGACATCGGTTATCATTTTCTGCGGCACATTGGTTAACCTTTACACTGAGGCTTGTGAGGGAGGAGGTCCATTTATATAGGCCGGATACTGATGATATTTTTTTACTGATGAATAAAATGACTGAAAATTCCGTCTTTGTAGCCATTTCATTTCACCGTTATATGAAAGAAACTGTGAAAATTACGGAAATGGCTAAACAAGCGGGTGCATTTGTAATTGGCGTAACGGATTCTGAATTGGCTCCGATTGCTGACTACACTGACATTTTATTGCCTATTTCAACACCAAGGACTTCCACTATCGATACGGCACCGGTTTTATTCTCATTATTGAATAGCATAGTAGCTGGTGTATCGATTAAAGATGAACAGGGTTTTAAAAAAAGAAAGGCTATATATGATGCGTTCAATCAAGACGAATATTTCTTTTGAAATAAAGTCATAAGTCAAGCCAATTAAGCCGGAAGTTAAGGGGGAGACAGAAATGGATATCAAACTAACAATCGAAAAATTAAGGCCGCGTATCATCGATATCTTCGACCAGTTACACGCACATCCTGAAACGAGTTGGAATGAAGTGAGTACGACAGCATTCATCTCCAATATTTTAATGGAAAATCAATGCAAGGTAAAATCATTCGAAGACTGTACAGGAGTGATTGGGGAAATCGGGGATGGGAATTTCACAGTCGGGTTACGATCGGATATCGATGCACTTTGGCAGGAGGTGCATGGGACGTTTCAGGCCAATCATTCATGTGGACATGATGGGCATATGACCTTGGTGCTTGGAGTTTTCCTGGTATTGAAGGAAATGGACTTTCGACCAAGAGGTAAGCTGAAATTCATTTTTCAGCCTGCTGAAGAAAAAGGTACGGGCGCCTTGAAGATGATTGAAGAGAAAGTTTTGGATGATGTCGATTTCCTTTATGGAGTGCACTTAAGGCCAGTTGAGGAAGTGAAGGATGGGCAGGCGGCTCCAGCCATTATTCATGGGGCTGCCCAGTTCATTAAAGGAGAAATAGCGGGGACGGATGCACATGGAGCCAGACCGCATCAAGGGCAAAATGCCATCGAGATAGGAGCAGCATTCGTCACTTTATTAAATGGTATCCATCTCAATCCGTTCATCCCTTATTCAGTAAAAATGACGCAGTTTTTTGCTGGGGGCGAAAGTTCCAATATCATCCCAGGGAGAGCCACTTTCTCATTGGATTTAAGGGCTCAGGATAATGCTGTCATGGAAGAGCTCACCAAAAAGGTGGAAAAAGTTGCCGAATCCTTGGCCATTGTCCATGGAGTTGAAATGAAACTCGAACCGGGAACCAACGTTGCTGCAGCAATCGTGAACGAACAAGCCCAGGAAATAATGGCTGAAGCGATAGCCGATACACTCGGAGAAGAAAATCTGGTAGCGCCTGTCATTACAACTGGAGGAGAGGATTTTCATTTTTATACGCTGAAAAGACCCAAGCTCAAAGCGACGATGCTTGGGTTGGGATGTAATTTGACACCAGGGCTCCATCATCCGAACATGACGTTCAACAAAGATGCTTTGTTATCGGGAATTGAAATCCTGACTAAGGCCATCATATTCACTTTCGAGAAATATGGCGAGGGGGGACACCTACATGACTGATGAATTAATCATTAAATCCCTAACAACACTAGAGGACTTACAAGAAGTACAGCGTCTTGAAATCCTTGTATGGGGCATGGATTGCGTTCCTACCCATCAGACGATTACCGCAGTCAAAAACGGAGGGCTTGTTTTAGGCGGTTACCTCAATGACCAGTTAGTTGGATTTCAATACAGTTTCCCGGGATTCAAGGATGGAAGGGTGTTTCTTTGTTCACATATGTTAGCCATCCATCCGGCTCATCAAAAGAAGGGCTACGGCAGATTACTTAAACTGGCACAAAAAGAAGAAGCGCTCAAAAAAGGCTACAATCTAATTACATGGACATATGATCCATTGGAAAGTGTGAACGCAAACTTGAATATCGGTAAACTAAAAGCGGTTTGTTCAACATATATGGAAGATTGTTATGGAAATATGAAGGATACCCTCAATGAAGGATTGTCCACTGATCGTTTTATGGTGGAATGGAATATAGGGCAGGGAGCAAAGGAAGAGACACCGCTTCCTGATAAAGCCATACACATCGTAACGACAGAAATGAATGACCAAGGCTTTCCTTACATCAAGGATTATCATTTGGAAACCAATGCCGACGTGGTCGCTATACCCATTCCGACAGATATTCAAAAAATCAAAAAAGATGATCTCCGCCTTGCGATTGATTGGCGGTTAAAAACCGGTGAATTATTCAAAGCTTTTTTTGCCAAAGGATATGTTGCAGCCGGGATCGAACGGGAACAAGGTGAAACCATTCAAAACTATTTATTAAAAAAACAAGAATAAGAGGGGAATCGGGATGAAAATAACAGAAGTGCGTTTACGTCATTTAAATATGGATTTGGTAGCTCCATTTACAACAAGTTTTGGAACATTTGTAGATAAGGAATTCATACTTGTGGAAGTGAAAAATGGAGAGGGGCTTTCGGGCTGGGCTGAATCTGTGGCGTTTTCAGCACCTTGGTATAACGAAGAAACCATAAAAACCAATTGGACCATGCTGGAGGATTTCCTAATTCCGCTTGTATTGAATAAAGAAATAGAGCATCCTCGTGATGTATCGGATATGTTCTCGCATATTCGTAAAAATAATATGGCAAAATCGGCAATCGAGGGGGCCATCTGGGATTTATATGCGAAAGAAAAGAATGTCCCATTAAGTATGGCTTTAGGCGGGGACCTAAAAAAAATCGATGTTGGAATCAGCATCGGCATCCAAAAAACGGTACCTGAATTACTGGCAAAGATAGAAGCTGGATTGAGAGATGGGTATAAAAGAATCAAAATGAAAATACAACCAGGATGGGATGTAGATGTAATCAAGGAAGTACGCAGTCGATATCCCGATGTTCCGATCATGGCGGATGCAAACTCCGCTTACCGGCTGAAAGACATCGAATTACTGAAACAACTTGATCAATTTGATTTAATGATGATCGAGCAGCCCTTGTCATCAGACGATATTGTCGATCATTCCACATTACAGGCGGAAATCAAAACACCGATTTGCTTGGATGAAAGTATACATTCCGTGGAAGATGCAAGAAAAGCCCTTGAATTGGGAAGCTGTAAAATCATTAATATTAAGATCGGCAGGGTTGGCGGTTTAACGGAAGCAATGAAAATACATGAATTATGTAAAGAAAGAAATGTTCCGGTTTGGTGCGGAGGCATGTTGGAATCCGGTGTGGGGCGTGCCCATAATATCGCATTGACAACACTTGATAACTTCACGATGCCTGGTGATACGGCAGCATCCGCGAATTATTGGCATAAGGACATCATTCAACCAGAGGTTACAGTGGAAGATGGAGTCATAACTGTGCCAAAGGCGGCAGGCATTGGCTATGAAGTCAATTACGCTGCGGTCGATGAATTCACTTCCCATAGTAAGAGATATACGAAATGATAAATGACCAAGAGTTGGAATAATGGCTCTACCCAGCTTCATGGGCGATGGATCGTAAAAATTACTGAAGCTGGGAAGCTATTACGGATCAGGGATTGTGATGAACGAGAAGATATTTCATTTAATCCGAGTTATCAGAATAATCTTTTAATTAGGGCGGGGGTCTGATATGAAAAACAGTGTAAATCTTGCAGGGGCATATATTGGAATCATCATTGGAGCAGGCTTTGCTTCAGGACAAGAAGTATTACAATTCTTCACTAGCTTTGGAATCTACAGTGTATTGGGAATTGTGGTTGCGACAGCTTTATTCGCGTTCTTAGGCATGCAGGTTACGCAATTGGGGAGCACTTTGCAAACGCGCTCCCATAAAAGCATCATCGAACATATTTGTGGCCGCTATTTAGGCAGGGTGGTCGATGTTATTATCACATTTTTCTTGTTTGGCGTTACTGTCATCATGATTGCTGGTTCCGGAACGATTTTTGAAGAACAATTCGGGATTCCCAGTATAGTTGGTGCAATTGTCATGACAGTGCTGACAATTGGCACGCTCTTACTTAATGTTAATAAAATAATGTCCATCATTAGTGCCGTCACACCGTTTTTATTTGTTATCATGATCATTATTTCAGGTTATTCATTTTTCACATCCGATCTAAGTTTCAATGAAATCATTTTATCTTCAAGTAAAGGAAATGCTGCAACCGGAAACTGGATAATGGGTTCATTACTTTATGTTTCATATAATATGACTGCCGGAATTGCCATGCTAGCCGTAATGGGAGGGACCTTCAAGAATAAGAAGGAGGCTGGTATTGGAGGGATTCTGGGAGGTATCGGATTGGGAATCTTGCTATTGTTAATCAATTTGGGGATGATGTCCGACTTGAAGGGCATAGAAGGTTCAGGAATGCCTACCCTTCATTTAGCGAATCAGATTTCTCCATGGTTGGGATATATCCTATCAATCATCCTTTTAGGAATGATTTATAATACCGCTGTCGGGATGCTGTATGCATTCACAGCCAGGTTGGTTCCTGCCGAAACGAGACGCTTTAAAATATCCGTGATAATGGTAGGGATCCTCGCCTTCCTTGCAAGTTTCGTTGGCTTCATAAAATTGGTTGGAACGGTATACCCCGTCACAGGATATTTAGGCTTTGTAATCATTGCAGCGCTTATCATTTCCTGGATTCGGTCAAAAGCGAAAAAGGGGGCAGTGAATACGGAATTCGCAAAATTTTAATAGAGTAGGGAAATTAAGATCGAGTACAGAACTGCATGAATCATTTGAACAGACATCTTCTTCATGGAGGTGTTTTTTTATTATCGAGGATCTTTACTCATGATCACGGCATTTTTCCTCCTTTTTTTCATACATTAGTTTAAAGGCGGAAGACAAGGGGGATATCGGATGAATGGAGCGGAGCAAAAGGCTCTGGAATATGCCATTAGTGAAATTACAGAAATAGCAACTGGATTCGGGTTGGATTTTTACCCGATGCGTTATGAAATTTGCCCATCAGAAATCATTTATACATTTGGTGCCTATGGGATGCCGACCCGTTTTTCTCATTGGAGCTTTGGGAAGCAGTTTCATAAAATGAAGCTGCAGTATGACTTTGGATTAAGTAAGATCTACGAACTGGTCATTAACTCTAATCCTTGTTACGCTTTTCTGCTGGACTCCAATTCACTAGTACAAAATAAATTGATTGTCGCCCACGTTTTGGCCCATTGTGATTTTTTTAAGAATAATGTACGTTTCAATAATACTAAGAGAGATATGGTGGAAAGTATGTCGGCCACGGCAGAAAGAATCCGTGAATATGAAATCCTGCATGGCAAAAAGGAAGTGGAAACTTTCCTTGATGCACTTTTAGCCATTGAAGAACATATCGATCCGTCGCTGATGAGACCGAAGCTTGCCTGGACGATGGAAGATGAGGAAGAAGAAGAGGAAGCAAAACCGACAGCCACACAATACGATGATTTATGGAATCTTGATAATAAGGATAAACCGAAGAAATCCAACATTAAAAAAAGAAAAAAATTCCCGCCAAGGCCAGAAAAGGATATTATGCTTTTCATTGAACAGTACAGCAGGGACCTATCCGATTGGCAACGGGATATCATGACGATGATCAGGGAAGAGATGCTTTATTTCTGGCCGCAGCTGGAAACGAAAATCATGAACGAAGGCTGGGCTTCGTTTCGCAAAGGTGCTTAATATTGATAAGTAATTATTGATCGTATATGGGATTTTTACTTCATTATTATAAGGGCGGTTAGAAATGATACTTGGCCGACACTGAGTTTCTTGATATTAATCAACTTAAATACTTGCAAAATACAAGTATTTAAGTGTCCTTTTTAACAGCTCAGCTATATATGATGAGGAAGAACAAGCCCATAATGTTGGGTAACCATATAAAGGTTACATTACCTCGGTAAACTTAATGAGAAAACTTTACCGATTAATGTTACTTCAGTAATCATACTCATATAAATTTATAACTGTCATGTTACAAATTTTATTTAAATGGCTATTCGCTGGATAGAATTTAGGCAGGAACTTTTAAAACATAGAAAAAGAACAATACCGATGTTTTTTACTATGAAGGGATAATGAAGAGTGAGTTAAAAGGTAACAAAAATTG
>NZ_JAOPHO010000070.1:0-17619 GCF_033141925.1 Peribacillus sp. CSMR9 | reverse complement strand
AGCTAACCACTACTACTGCCTTCATGGTTCGGGACTTTCACCCTATAGATTGCACCCATGCCGGGCGCACGAAAAAGGCTGTCGCAACGACAGCCTTTGGCGGTTATGTTCGGTTATGTAATGAAAGTGCCGTTTTCGTTTGGCCCCAATCAATTATTTCCCTTTGCCTTTATTCCTTCTAAAAATCAAAACAACGAAAAGAATGAACAGCAAGGCCAATATTGCATAAACGACGTTAGAATAAATGTCCATATACCCTACAATATCTTCCCACGAAGATCCAACGGCCGCCCCGATATTCACCAAGATGACGTTCCAAATTAACGTACCGGATGTAGTGTATAGCAGAAAGAGCCAAAAGCTCATATGGGACATGCCTGCAGGTATCGAGATCAAGCTTCTGATCAGCGGAACGAGTCTACAGAAAAACACGGTCCAGGCCCCGTACTTATCAAACCATGAATTCGCCTTATGGACGTCGGATACCGTTAACCGAAAAATATGCCCCCATCTATCCACGAACTTTTCAATTATTTTCACATCAAGAAGTAAACCAATCCCATAAAGGACGACCGCTCCTGCCACTGACCCCAGTGTCGAAGCAATCACGACACCGATAATTGTCATATTCGCCGTCGTCGTCATGAAACCGCCAAAAGTCAGAATGACCTCTGACGGGATCGGCGGGAAAATATTTTCCAATGCTATTAAAAGAAAGATTCCTATATACCCAAAATCATTCATGAATTCCGTAATCCAATTTTCCATTTAATCGCTCCCAACTGTATTGAGTCAATATCTGACCCTGTTACCCTCCGGCTGCTAATCTTGCAATAATCTTGTCCCTTTATTACATATCTTTGTTCTTCCGCCGATCTTGATACCTTTGAAAAAACCAAATGGAAATCGCAATCCAAAAACCACCCGCCAAATATCCGGCAATGATATCACTAGGATAATGGACCCCCAAGTATATTCGGCTTATACCTATTGAGAGGATCATCGACATGCTGAACAGAATCAATAGAACCCTTGCCCACTTAGCCGTAATATGACGCCATAGCAAAAATGTGAGAATACTGTATAAAGAGAATGCATTCATGGCATGTCCACTAGGGAAACTGTACCCCCCTATTTCGATGAGTCGATGTAAATCGGGCCGGGCGCGTCTAAAGAAAAGCTTAACCATCAAATTGAGAAGAGGTGAACCAATTATGACAGCACTGAATAAAATTAGTTCCAAACGATGCTTTAAAACCTTATATAAGAAAAACAATATGAACAAAGAAAGGATGATCAAGGCACTGGTTGAACCTATGTAGGTAAAGAACTTCATGATGCTCGTTAGTAAGGGCGATTCCAATCCCTGCACTAAGGCAATCACGACTTCATCAAATTTCAGGTATTCATTTGCACTTATGGTAAATGCAATGAAACTGAACCCTATTAAAGAAAGTACACTTACTATAAAGGCAATGGTTAATTGTTGCTTCAATCTCATAATAACATCCTTTCACTTTTGAAACCGTTTCAAATGGAAATATCTATTTTATCCTAACCTTCTTCATTATAGGCAGAATGTAAAGGCTTCATCGCCCGCAAACCTCACCCAGAGGATGCCGGAGCACACTTCCATCTACTTTTTCATACTACCCTATTGGTCATTATCACCTCAACTTCAGGTTACTTTAGATTCATACATTCACATGTATCGCTACATCTTCGGTTTCGTTTCACTTACCATTTTGTTTAATCATTCTAATGATCGATTATGGCATAATCAAAATATACATATTTTGTATTTTCATTCTCAAACCAAAGGAAAAAAGAAGCATGAATGTAAATTTCGGCAAGTAGCGAAAAATTATGCTGAATGGAGAAATGATTTACCGGATGAATTGATGGAAAGTTAAAAATGAGGGGAATGAACTTTGCAGAATATCGATGGACAACGGATTATAGAATACTTTAACCCGGTATTCATAAACCACTACCCTAAAAAGTGATTTTTCGACATCGCAACCGTTTTAAGGGCTTGGCACTGGATTGACAGAGAAGAAACTCTAAAGGAAGTGAGGCGGATTTTAAAAGATATTGGTTCGTTTATCGTGATGGGTTCGGGATTCACTTCAACAAGCAAAAAACCTTATGCAGGTTAGTGCACAAGGTTCTTTTCGTTTTTTAATGTGTACGGCGTGCCTTAAGCGGTAGTGATGTCAATGTTTGCCCTGTCGCTGAATCAGTAAGATTTTCTTCTACCTGGAATGTTGGCACCGCTTCAATATGCTTGAATTTCTTCAGGAATGTAGTAAGCGCAATCTTTGCTTCCAGCCTCGCTAGCGGAGCTCCTAGGCAGAAATGAGGACCATTCCCGAATGTTAAATGTTTCTTATTATTAGGGCGGTGGATATTAAGGGTGAAGGCGTCTTCAAACATCGCTTCGTCCAAATTAGCTGCACTCATCCAAACAACCACGTTTTCCCCTTTTTTCAATTCCACTCCCAATAGATCGTTATCTTCCTGTACGGTGCGATCTAATTTAATGAGATTGAATCGGAAACGGAGCATTTCTTCGACCGCCTGCGGAACCAAATCCAGGTTTTCATGTAATTCCCGATAAACTTCAACGTCATCATATAGCAGGGAATAAAAGCTATTGGCTAGTAAATGACTTGTTGTCTCGACCCCTGCTCCTAAAATCAGCATGGTCGTCCGGACAACCTCATCATCCGTAAACATTTCCCCATCCACTTCTGACTTCAATAGATCTGAGATGATATCATCTGCCGGGTTTAATCGTTTTTGCACAACAATTGGATACAAATATTGATAGTATTCTTTTGCTGCCACTTGCTTCATTTCATTTACTTCTTCTTGTTTTTCTTTATCAAAAGGAAGGAATAAGATATCCACCCATTTCTTAAACAATAAACGATCTTTCGAGGGAACGCCCATTAAATCTGACATCACAATGATCGGAAGCGGACTCGCCAATGATTGCACAATATCGATTTCCGTTTCCTCATCCATTTGTCCAATCAATTCATCTGCAATTTCCTGAATGCGAGGTTCCCAGTTTTGAAGACTTCTAGGTGTGAATGCTGCGGCCAGCAGTGAACGGCGTTTTCTATGCTCAGGTGGATCACTTTCAGTTATTTTGATCTTTTCAGGGACCGCCCCTTCACCACTATCCGTTCCAACCGATATGGTAGTCCGTTTCCGAACACTTGAAAAATGTTTATAATCACTGAGAACCCGCTTCACATCTTCATATTTAAAAACATTCCACGTATCCGTTCCTTCGTGATAACTCACAGGGTCATTTTCTAACATCCGTTTACACCAAGCGTACGGACTAAATTCCTCCGTCCGTGTTTTAAACCTAGTAAATTCTTTTATTGCAATAACTTCTTTCATGATACCGACTCCTCCCACTTCTCAAAGATACCTAACAAAAGGATCGAATGTTCAGTATTCTTAAATCTCTGTCGATTTGAATAGGGTCGAGCATTCCTGATAGACTTTTTACCATTTACCTTAAACATGAATCTATTCCATTATAGGGTAAAACACCGCAGCAGACCATGCTTCTTCCATACCAGCACCCTCACATGAAATTTGCCCCACAATCCCAACAACCCTATGTAAAACTGCTTATTTTTGACAATTCTTTTTCTTTTTCTATTTTTTTATGTCTCTTAATTGATGCTTAAAATCCAATCCTCTTTTTCAAATTCGGAGACAGTGCTTTTGACTAAGTTATTTCAGTATAGATTATTTAGATAATTGCCGGAGTTTGTAAAACCTGAACGTTGATTGGAACGCAGGGCAATCGCTTTCCGCGGGCGGTCTTTGCGCCTGTGGGGTCTCCCTTGGACACGCTTTTCCCGCATTTATATGGAATGAAACCATTACTAGATTGAAGAAATTTACGACACTCCTGCCGAAACTGCTAGCCGAGACCCCGGAGGTGCTTGCGGCAAGGGAGCGAATTTCTAAAATCAACTGGAATTTTTTCAAAGAAAAAACTGCAGGCAAACTTCGATTCTCATCGAGCTTGCCTGCAGTTGGAACGGCTGTACGATGCAGCCGTCAATTTTTGCCTCTTTTAATCAGTTCATGTAAATCATCCATTTTCTTTTCCATGATATCTAGTCTGGTTTTACGGTGCTTGCTGGAACGGAAAAGGGATACGGCGCCAACAATGATCAGGATTAGAAATACAAGGCAAAACAATTGGTATATCAGATCAGCAATATTAAAACTACTCACTATGTGATCCCCCTAAAATGGCATTCTCAATATTCTATTATACACCAGGCAAAATTAACATTTTAACCTTTTTAAGGAGAAACGAGAATAAAAAAACCGATAGCCAATTTGCTATCGGTTAATCTTTTATACCTCTATTTGTTTATCTTCAGTATCTTCTTGAGGCACAATTAATTCATTATAGAATGCTGCCAATGTAGTTCCGATATAAGGAAACAACCATAGGAAACCAATTGTCATAGTGAACATACAAAGGATGCCCCAACCTATGAAGCTTAGGTGCATAAGGAAATACTTCCATTTCAGGCCCTTCATTCTTTTTTTGCTTTCTGTAATGGCTTCAAGCACGGTGTATTCTGGATGATCCTTCAATAAGAAAAACACCTGCGAATAGGCGATGCTTTTGATGATACCGGGAATGATTAATAATAATGACCATAAAAAAATCAAAATAGCTTGTAAAATGGATGCCCCAATAAGCTTGAAAGAGGTTTTTCCATCCTTATAGATAGCGAATACCTCTGGAATATCAGGGTTTCCTTCCCTAACCAATTTCAGGTAGAACCAAGTGGTTGAAATGGTAACCGGGATTAAGGCAATAGACAGGAGCGTGCTGAAGATATTGGACCATACAGGTGTTTCTTCCTGCATGAACCATTGTGAAAATCCACCGCTTCCAATCACTTCGACAATTAAAGGTAAAATGAAATTGATCAAGAACAAGAGCAACATAAGCGAAACAGCTACTCCCCATTTACCTCCCAACGAATGAAGGGCTTTCCTTTTTAATTCTGAGATTCTCATACTCTGTAACTCCCCTTTTTTAAACGGCAGAATTCTGAACATTCACCATTTCATTGTAAATATGGATGAATTCAGAAAAACCGCTTTTTAATTGATGTCTAAATCTCACTTAGTATTTTAACATAATATTTCTAGCCATGGGCTTAAATTCCTAGAAAGCACTCACGGATAAAGAAAAACGGCTTAACCAGTTTCGAGCAATTATGATCACCTCCCATCAGGCAATTAAATCGACTTGGCTTGTTTGTATAACAGTTTATGAAAGGGAATATGGCAATATGCCCTTTCCAAATGAAAAATACCTTCGCGAAACCATACCATGTTAAGGTGTATGGTAAGCGAAGGCGCTTTTATTTATCTTGGTTAAAAGTTTTTTCTTTATATAGTTCTTTTTTCCTTCCTGGCTTTGTCCTCGCCATTTATTTGATCACAACAAAAAAAGAGCATCCCAAAGCAGAAATCGCTTCCGCCTTTGGAACACCCTCTTTCCTATAATCAATCAGAGCCAGTTATAACAAAATCGTCTTGGAGCAAAGCTAAAGGAAGCTTTCTATTAATAGGATCCCCTGCCGAGACATTAATTTCAGTAATGTGACCACTTGCACCAATTGAAACATCAATCAATTTCCCATCTTTCGTTTTCACTAAAAAGAGCCTCTCCCATTCATAAACATAGGAATTCTTTTGAACGTAAACTTGTTCGATGGTCCCATCCTGAGCACACTCGATGGTATGAATCGGTTTTAACACGGAATCACTCCTCCACCCTCCATTATTAGACTAAAGCTTATACCCAGCCACGGAATATTGAGGCTTCTGCCATTTTTCTGACACCCACCATATACGCTGCCAGCCTCATATCCACTTTTCTTGTCTCGGACATTTCATATACTTGATTAAATGAATTGACCAATAACTCTTTTAATTTGGTTTGGACTTCAGCATCTTCCCAACCCATTCAAAGTAAGAAACTGTCACACCGCCTGAACTTGCCAATACATCAGGTACGAGAAGCACATTGCGTTCCGTCAAGATCTTGGTTGCTTCCAATGTGGTAGGTCCATTCGCTGCCTCCACGACAATTTGGGCTTTGATAAGATGTGCATTTTCTTTGGTGATTTGATTGGAAATGGCAGCAGGCACTAAAATATCACAATCTTGTTCCAGAAGTTCCTGATTGGTGATTGTATTATCGAATAGTGTCGTTACCGTTCCAAAGCTATCCCTTTTATCAAGTAAGTAATCGATATCCAGACCATCCTGGTTATAAATGGCACCATATGCGTCCGATATGCCAATCACTTTCGCACCTGCATCATGCATGAATTTGGCTAAAAAGCTTCCTGCATTCCCAAACCCTTGGACGATGATGCGTGCACCTTTCAATTCTATACCCTTACGCTTTGCCGCTTCCTCGATACAAATGGTTACACCTTGTGCAGTCGCCTTTTCCCTACCGTGTGAACCGCCCAGAACCAGTGGCTTACCTGTAATGAAACCAGGTGAATCGTGTTCTCTTATTCTACTGTATTCATCCATCATCCATGCCATGATTTGTGAATTCGTATAAACATCCGGGGCCGGAATATCTTTTGTCGGCCCCACTATTTGGCTGATTGCCCGAACGTATCCACGGCTAAGCCTTTCTAATTCACCGATGGACATTTGGCGCGGATCACAGATGATGCCGCCTTTTCCTCCGCCATATGGCAGATTCACGATTCCGCATTTCAAACTCATCCACATTGAAAGTGCCTTGACTTCTTCCTCATCGACTTCTGGATGAAAACGGATTCCGCCTTTCGTCGGACCGACAGCATCGTTGTGCTGGGCACGATATCCAGTGAAAATCTTCGTCGTATTGTCATCCATCTTAATCGGAATCCGGACGGTCAGCATCCGAAGAGGTTCCTTCAAAAGCTCGAACACTTCTTCAGAATAGCCAAGCTTATCAAGCGCCTCCTTGATTACGACCTGTGTTGAATCAAGCAAGCTGGCAGTTTCTTTTTCTTCTTTGACAGTTGTACTCAATGGAATTCACCTCATAGGTATATTAGGATAAAACTCTTTTAATGCGTTCGATTGCCCAATCCAAGTCTTCTTTAGTAATCACTAATGGCGGAGCAAAACGGATGACTGTATCATGTGTTTCTTTACATAGCAGTTTTTCTTCTTTAAGCTGCTCACAATAAGGTCTTGCAGCTTCTGTCAATTCAACCCCGATGAATAAGCCTCTACCACGGATTTCTTTAATCATGGGATTCTTGATTTCTTTTAAGCTATCCATAAAATATTGTCCAAGCTCCAATGAACGTTCCGCAAGCTTCTCATCTTCAAGTACTTCCAAAGAAGCGATGGAAACCGCACATGCCAATGGATTGCCGCCGAATGTAGAACCATGGGAACCAGGATTGAATACGCCAAGGATTTCGCGGTTTGCAGCTACGCAAGAGATCGGGAAAACCCCGCCGCCAAGCGCCTTGCCTAAAATGTACATATCCGGAACTACTCCATCCCAGTCAGAGGCGAACATTTTTCCTGAACGTCCAAGTCCTGATTGAATTTCATCAGAAACGAATAGGACATTATTTTCTTTACATAGTTCGTATGCTTCTTTTAAGAATCCTTGAGGCGGTATGATGATTCCAGCTTCACCTTGAATCGGTTCGATTAAAAATCCAGCCGTTTGCGGTGTAATCGCTTCTTTCAATGCATCAAGATCGCCATAAGGGATAAGCTTGACCCCTGGTAACATCGGTCCAAAGCCCCTTCTGTACTCTTCATCGGACGACAGGGACACGGCTGCCATTGTACGGCCATGGAAATTCCCGATACAAGCAATGATTTCCGCTTGGTTTTCTGCGATTCCTTTAACATCATAACCCCAGCGCCTAACAGCTTTGATTGCTGTTTCAACGGCTTCAGCACCCGTATTCATAGGAAGCGCCATGTCTTTTTGCGTAATGCGTGAAACCATTTCGTACCACGGGCCTAATTTATCACTATGGAATGCACGGGACGTCAATGTCACGCGATCGGCTTGTTTTTTTAATTCGTCGATGATTTTCGGATGCCTGTGACCTTGGTTCACTGCTGAATAGGCACTTAGCATATCCATATATTTGTTTCCTTCAGGATCTTCCACCCAAACTCCTTCTGCCTTCGAAATGACGATTGGAAGTGGATTATAATTGTTTGCACCATATTGTTCTGTTTGCTCGATTAATTTTTCCGTTACTGTTGTCATGTTGATTCCCCCTAAAATTATAGCGTTTCAGATGTTGTTTTTCCTTGAAGATGAAGAACTAAATAATCAGGACCGCCCGCTTTTGAATCTGTACCTGACATATTGAATCCGCCAAATGGCTGGTATCCGACAATGGCACCAGTACAGCCGCGATTGAAGTACAAGTTTCCTACGTGGAAATCTTCACGTGCCTGTTCGATATGTTCAATATTGTTCGAGATGACTGCACCTGTTAATCCATAATCCGTGTTATTGGCAATCTCGATTGCATGAGTGAAATCTTTTGCCTTACAGAACGCTACCACTGGTCCGAAAATCTCTTCTTTCATGACTCGTGCATTCTCATCCACATCGGCAATGATGGTTGGCTGGATGAAGAAACCTTTTGAATTGTCCCCTTCTCCCCCTACAACAAGTTTCCCTTCTTTTTTACCGATTTCAACGTAGCTCATGACTTTGTCGTAAGCGGCTTGATCGATAACAGGACCCATGAAGTTGTTTACGTCCGTTGGTTCGCCGACCGTTTTTTCTTTCGTTAATTCAATGACACGATTCAAGACTTGGTCATATACATCTTCCACTATGACTGTCCGTGAACAAGCAGAACATTTTTGACCGGAGAATCCGAATGCAGAAGCGACGATGGATTGTGCTGCCAATTCCAAATCAGCTTCTTTATCAACAACGATCGTATCTTTACCGCCCATTTCAGCGATGACACGTTTCAACCAAATTTGGCCTTCATTTACTTTTGACGCACGCTCATAAATACGGATTCCCACATCACGAGATCCGGTAAAGCTGATGAAACGTGTACGAGGATGATCTACCAAATAATCGCCAACTTCAGCACCGCTTCCTGGAATGAAGTTCACAACTCCTGCAGGTAATCCCGCTTCTTCCAACACTTCGATGAATTTAGCTGCAATGACCGGTGTTGTACTGGCCGGTTTCAATAAGACGGTATTTCCTGAAACAAGAGCCGCTGTCGTCATTCCTGCCATGATCGCAAACGGGAAATTCCAAGGTGAGATGATGACACCGACACCAAGTGGAATATAACTGAATGCATTGTGTTCAATCGGACGGCTTTCCACTGGCATTCCGTCTTTAAGCTTCAGCATTTGACGTGCGTAGTATTCCATGAAATCGATCGCTTCCGCTGTATCTGCATCCGCTTCATTCCAAGGTTTTCCTGCTTCTTTAACCAATAGAGCCGAGAAGTAGTGTTTTCTTCTCCGGACGATGGCTGCAGCCCTGAATAAAATATTTGCACGCATTTCCGCTTTCGTTTTTCTCCAAGTTTGGAAAGTCTTATCCGCCGCTTGCATGGCTTGCTCAGCAAGTTCCTTATTTGCTTTGGATACGGTTCCGATAACTTCTTCTTTATTTGCTGGGTTTACAGAGGTAATGACTTCATCAGTAAACACTTTTTCACCATTAATGACTAGCGGGTATTTCTTCCCTAAATCATTAGCTACATCATTCAATGCCACTTGAAAAGCTTTATTGTTTTCTTCGATTTTAAAATTAGTAAATGGTTCGTGTTTATATGGTTGGACCATTATGGCTCATCTCCCTAAAGTTTTATATTTTTTTCTCTCGCTTATTAAACAAGCAAGTTCCGTGCCAACTTTTCATTTTTTTGAAAAAAACATTGTTTTTTCATGAAATATGCAATGAAATTCAGCACTTATGGGGCAATATTGGCATAGCATGCCATTTATTTTTGCTCTAGCCCCTATTTTTTTCACTTAAACCTTACACTTTTTATTAATGCAAGATTCATGCCAACGTGTAAAATCATAAAAAAGGGCATTTTTATCCTTTTTCCGCAAAATATTTTTGCACTTCAATGCAAAATAATCTTGCTGTGCAAATTTTATTTGCACCTTTTCTATATTTCTACTACAATAGCTCTAAGAAATGAATAAAAAGGGGAGGCATCCATGTATTTAGATCAAATCGTTAAAATAGAAGGTTTTCAAACCATCCTCCACTCGCTTGTGGATGTAATCGATATCGGGATACACATAATCGATATAAAAGGCCGAACCATTGTTTATAACAAAAAAATGGCTGAAATTGAAGGAATGGAATCGGAAGAAGTATTAGGGAAAAAGATTCACGAGATCTTTATATTCAAGGAAGAAACGGAGAGCACATTAATACGGGCACTTCATTCTGGAAGGAAAACCGAAAACTCGAAGCAGACCTACTTCAATAATCTCGGACAAGAAATTACAACAATCAATAATACGTTTCCGATTTTGGATCAGAACCAAAATATCATTGGAGCAATTGAAGTGGCAAAGGATATAACGAATCTCGAAAGAATCATTAAAGATAATATCTTGAATAAGGGCGATACCAAATATACGTTTGACAGCATCATCGGAACCAGTGAGAATTTCCTGGAAGTCATAGAAAAGAGCAAGCGTTCGACCAGAACCACATCCTCCATCCTCATCGTCGGGGAGACGGGAACCGGAAAAGAACTCTTCGCCCAAAGTATCCACAATGGCAGCAGCCGTTCGACACATCCTTTCATCAGCCAAAACTGCGCTGCCCTGCCGGATAGTCTAATTGAGGGAATACTCTTTGGCACAAAGAAAGGGGCCTTCACCGGATCGATTGAAAGGCCCGGATTATTCGAACAAGCACAGGGCGGTACCATCCTTCTTGATGAAATCAATTCGTTAAACCCGAATTTGCAAGCGAAATTATTACGGGCCCTTCAAGAAAGGACGATTCGCCGTGTTGGGGATACGAAAGATAAAAAAATTGACGTTCGGGTCATTGCAACGATAAATGAAGATCCAATAGACGCCATTTCAAATGATCATTTACGAAAGGATTTATATTATCGATTAAGCGTCGTATCGTTATTCATCCCACCCCTTCGTGAACGGAAAGAGGATATTCCTTTGCTGGCACAATCCTTCATCGAGAAATTCAATGCGCTGTTCGAATTGAATATTGAAGGGATTAGCGAGGAGGTCTACTCACTATTTTATGATTACGACTGGCCCGGGAACGTAAGGGAACTTGAACATATCATTGAGGGGGCCATGAATTTACTGGAACCTGGCGATACAAAGATTGCCATCAATCACCTTCCCACTCTCTTTAGAAAGAAAGCCCATTTTGAAGACATTCATCCCGAGAAAAAAGATGTCAAAACAAATGGAGATCTACAGGAGTCGACCTTATCTCTTGATGATTATATCGCCAATACTGAAAAGCAATACTTGGAGAAGATATTAAAGGAACATGGCATGAATATCTCTCAAGCAGCTAAAGCCCTGAATATCAGCCGCCAAAGTCTTCAATATCGTTTGAAAAAGTATCAGGATAAATAACCACAAAGAAGGCCCCCATTGATATATGGGGGCCTTCTTTGCTCGTTTATCCTGTAACTATGCGATTCCTTTCATTAGAAAAACTTCGCAATCAGAATGTTTCAGCCGCTTTTGCAACGTTTTCCAAACCATCCGCGATGATTTTTTGAGTCCGATCCGGATACTGATTATGTCCTTCAATGACCACTGCCTCCGGATTGTTGATTCCCCACAGGCTAATGATATTTTTAACTAAATTCACGGCCATTTCAGCAGAAGCCATTCCTTCCAATGCATAATCCGAACCGCGGGCATTCAATAGCATGACCTTTTTATCGCCAGCATACCCAACTGGTCCCTCCGCCGTATAATTGAACATTTTACCTGCTTGTGCCAAATAGGAAAGGTATGTGATCAGCGGTGCAGGAACCGTTGCGTTCCATAGAGGGAAAGCGAATACCACTTTATCCATGGCTAGGAATTGATTTAAATATTGGTCAACCAGATTTGCCGCTTTTTCCTCTTCAGCTGTCAGTTCAAGACCCTGGTTGCGTTTATACAAACCAGTAATGGCTGTATTCCCATAGTAAGGGAGTTCTTCTTTAAATAAATCCAACTCGGTCACTTCATCTGTACGGTGTGTCTCTTTATATGTTTCTAAAAATGTGTCATACATTTTCGAGCTGATTGCCTGATCTGCTGGACGATCATTCACTTTAACGAATAATACTTTTGTCATTTGTCCATTCTCCCCTGCCGCGGTTTCTTTATTTCCAAATAATCTACTTAAGAATCCCATTATCCTCACCCTTGCTTTCTGCTTTAAATTCAGACGACTAAATGAATCTCATTGCCTGATGGATCTGTTACACTGAAAAACTCTTCTTTTTCCGTGACGACAGCCCCGATTTCTTTAAGTTGCTCCCTTACCTTGTTTCTCGCATCTTCATCTGCAAAAACGAGGGTATACCAGTTCAGCCCCACACTATTTTCCTTTGGAGCAGGGGCGCCAACGCCATTCCATGTGTTCAACCCGATGTGGTGATGATATCCCCCGGTGGAAGTGAAGAGCGCTCCTCCATATCTATTCACGACGGTAAACCCAAGACCTTGCATGTAAAACTCCTCCGTTTTACGTAAATCTGATACATGCAGGTGTATATGTCCCATTAATGTACCTGCAGGCAGTGCACTCCACTCGCCATTACTTTCTTCCAGAAGGTCATTTCCATCCAACGGATCCGTGCCCATCGCAACCTCCCCATCAGCCCATCTCCAATCGGTGGATGGCCGGTCAGAGTATACTTCGATGCCATTGCCGTCCGGATCGGTAATGTACAGCGCTTCACTCACTTCATGATCCGCCGCTCCAAATGGATATTTCGTTTGAAGTAAATGGCGTAAAAAAATCGATAAGTCTGCACGGGTCGGCAGCAAAAGGGCAAAGTGATATAAGCCCGTGGTCCGCCCTTCTTTCGGAATCACATCAGCAGGCTGCTCAAGTGTAAGCAACTGGGTTTTTCCGTCTGTCGTTAAAACAGCTTGCCTTTCTGTTTTCTTCAATACTTGAAGACCGATGATATCTTGATAAAAAGTGATGGCATTTTTCAAATCCAAAACATTAATACTGACTTCGCCAACAAAAGTTACTGGTTTTTGATGAAAATTCTCCATATCGTCACTTCCCTTTTTTATTGAAAATCATGTTATCCAAAGAAAGAACAGTTCGGTTTGCACACACTAGATATACAGACATGGCTAGTAATGCCAAGTCCAGTTCGTAGCCCGCCGCTTGCCCGTTTCCAAGAAAACCAGCAGGTAATTTAGCCGTGAAAATCGCCCCCGCCATAATGACCACAAACAGCACAGAAACGATTCGTGTACCCAAACCCAGTATAACCGCAAGTCCTCCAATCAATTCGATACTTGCAACGATGTATGCCATGAACCCAGGAATACCAAGGCTATCGAAAAATCCCGCCGTGTTTCCTATGCCCCCTTGAAACTTTGAAACGCCGTGAATGAAAAAAGTAAGACCTAAGATCACCCGTAAAAAAACTTGACCTGCTTCATTTCTATTCATATATAAATTCTCTCCTTTTTTGTTGGTTACTTTATGTAAGTAATTATATTTTCACAAGCCCATAATGTCAAGTAAGTTTATTGGAATTTCTTTTCCCTTATAAAAAAAACGAATTGCAGAAAGCAACTCGTTCCAATGATGTCACTGTTTAAATGTGTAATACATGTTTGAATTGATGGTGAAAGAATCCGCAATGGTTCTCCCGACTTCCTCACATGCCACCTTACTGAATTTTGTCGCATCAACGGGCTCATATAATAATTGATGAATGCCGTCCACCGACCGTATTGCGACGGTTGCGTCAGGGTTTGTCTGAAATATACATTCCAGTATTTCTTCTTTATTAGGAACCAGGCTGGCAATCCAGACAAGATCGAACTCCGTGTAGTCATGAAGGGCGCCATCATTCAAGATATAGTCTGAATTCCCTTCGTTATCCAGTTCTTGGACTATGCGCCGGCCAAGTGAATGGGCTTGTTCATCTATATCAGGTACCTATAGCCACGCCGCCCAAATAAGCAGGGTTTGGTAACTGACCCACAACGGCGATGTCCGCCGCACCTATTAATGGCGTCGTTATCGTCGATATGGTCAGAGGAATGGCCAAGGCCAAATATGATCCATGGTCCACCTTACTTCCTCCTTACCTCCTTTTAAATCGAAAGTGGTTACAGCCTCTTTATTCAAACATCGAAATCAGTTCAATCCAAACTCACGAGTATTTACTCCAAACTCACGAGTATTTGCTCCAAATTCACGAGTATTTGCTCCAAACTCACGAGTATTTGCTCCAAATTCACGAG
Source organism: Peribacillus sp. CSMR9 (assembly GCF_033141925.1). Lineage (NCBI taxonomy): Bacteria > Bacillati > Bacillota > Bacilli > Caryophanales > Bacillaceae > Peribacillus > Peribacillus sp. CSMR9. The sequence goes on along the minus strand of NZ_JAOPHO010000070.1, from coordinate 3,069 downwards.
TATTTACTCCAAATTCACGAGTAAATGCTCCAAATTCACAGTATTTACTCCAAATTCACGTGTATTTACTCCAAATTCACGAGTATTTGCTCCTAACCCGTGGGTATCAGCTTTAAATCTCGTGCAATAGCACCAAACTCTTAAGTAAATGCACCAAAATCTCGATTTATTGCACTAATCCGCCTTCAAGCAATTCCCCATATTTTCAACATATTAAGCCCCTTTCGCTAAACAAATCAAAATGATTACTATTTACACTTTAGAAAAACAACTCTTTTCTTGACTGCCCTTCATAATAAAACGCAATGATTACTATTTACAAGGTTTTTTTTCGTTATTGTTAAACGGCCCATACCTTCAGCTTTCAAGGTAATGCTGCTTTACATGATGATAAGTCATCGACTTTTTTCCAGATTTATTCAGCTTATGATGTTTATCGGAAAATGAATAAAAGAGTCCCATTCGCATCTTTACGAACGGGACTCTTTTCAAAATTGGGATATGATATTTCTTATAGTGGGATGATTCCCAATAGGACTGCTACCACTATCATGACAAGCGTCGATCCGCATGCCCATTTCAGGAAAGTGCGCTGCAATGCCCCGAAATCTTCCCCTACCATTCCAATCAATAGATAAGTAGATGGAACAAGCGGGCTTAATAGATGGACAGGCAATCCTAAAAGAGAAGCTCTACCAATCAAAGCAGGGTCAATTCCATAAGCAGCTCCCGCTTTAGCAAGTAATGGGAGTACTCCATAATAAAATGCGTCATTAGACATGAAGAACGTGAAAGGTGCTGAGATGATGGCTGTAATGACGGCAAAATGTGCACCCATTTGATCTGGAATGTGCTGAATCAAAGAGTTTGCCATGGCATCCACCATTTCCGTACAGGCAAGAATCCCAGTAAAGACACCTGCCGCAAAAATCATCGAAACGACAGATAAAGCATTGTCCGCATAGTTTGCCACACGTTCTTTTTGATCACTGAGTTTCGGATAATTAACCGTAATGGCAATGGCAAAACCTATCATGAACAGAACCGCTGAAGGCATAAGTTCCATTATTAGCGCCACCAGCAAGGTAAGAGTCAATGCGTAATTGAATATAATCAATTTTGGACGCTTAAGATAAGCATCTTCCGTTGCTGCGGCATGCTGTGCAACAACATGATAATCGACCTCTATGATCCCAATTCTCTTTCTTTCTTTTTTACCCAGGCAATATGCCATGAAAAGGACGAATAGGACTCCGCCAATCATTGCAGGAATGACAGGGGTGAAAACATCGGACATTTCAAGTTTCAAAGCGGTCATCACCCGTGCTGTAGGGCCTCCCCATGGAAGAAGATTCATTACACCAGATGACGAAACGGCAATACCGGCCAATACAAGCGGTCTCATTCCAATCCGTTTATATAGCGGAAGCATGGCAGAAATCGTTATCATATATGTAGTCGTACCATCTCCATCCAAGGAAATGAGCAAGGCCAGGACAGCCGTGCCGATGGCAATTTTGACTGGATCTCCTTTTACAAGCTTAAGGATCGTATTGATGATTGGATCGAAAACTCCAGCATCGATCAAAATACCAAAGAAAAGAATCGCAAATAAAATCATGATCCCAGTTGGCGCTACACCTTTGATTCCTTCCAACGCCATCTCACCCATTTTACCGCCAAACCCGCCAATAAGTGCAAAGGCACTTGGTACTGCAATCAAAGCAATCATGGCTGAAAGTCGCCCTGTCATAATTAAAATCATAAACACTACTATCATTAAATATCCTAATAAAGCGAGCATATCTATCACTCCTATTTTCTAATAAGATAAATTGTATATGAAAACGCTTCATCTGTAAGCGTTTTCAATTTATTGTGTTTTAAAACTATTTTGTCAATTGTGTTCATTGTGTTCACGGAAGCGATTTTTCGAGGAGGAACCGAACGCCACTCCCCGGGTTGAATGGCGCGTTCTTTAAGGAAATAAGCGAATATTCAAGCAAATGATCCGCGCATTTATTCTTCAAATGATAAATTTTCCGGTCCGTCCAAAAGGTCACAGCCGTAATCTATATTGGTCGTTGGTGTATCGATACTGACTTCCTCGAATTCCAGTTCATCGATCCATACTTGGCCGCGCCCTGAAAGAAGGACCCCGAATGAAATGATGGCACTGTTTTCGGGCACATCCAGGACAATATAATAATGGTTCCATTCCGTATCGTTGACGATGGGCCGATTCCCCATATTGTCGAATTACAAAACATCCTGGAGCGTATTATCCACCCTCATCCATAAACCACAAAATCCATCAACACCTTTTGATTTTAAAAAACCCGACAGTTTCATTCTTTTACCAAGGTAATTTTCCGCCTTGAATTGCTGCATCATCGTAGCAAATTCCTCCTTGGATTCGGCAGTGACGGATTTCAGGAATCCTGATGCCTGGCCTTTATGGAATGTCTCCCGGTCAATTCCCATTTGATAATTGAATGGATGACTCCCGCTTAAATTCCAGCCTTTTAATAATTGTTCGTTTTTCATCGTCATTTCCTCCTTTTGCAAGGTTAGTTTACTTACGAGTTTCCGATATTGCCCTGGCGGCAGGTCATAATATTTCTTGAATGAACGAGTAAAGGATTCCTGTGTTTCAAAGCGGTAATATAAAGCAATATCGATTATTTTTTCATCGGTATAAAGCAGCATGTTAGCTGCATTGGCAATTCTTCGATATCGAATATATTCCGATACGGTCACGCCAACCTCCTTGTGAAAAATACGATGATAATGAAACTTCGAAAAACCTGCGAACCGTGCGATGTTCTCCAAGGATAATTCGTCTTGTAAGCTATTCTCTATATATTCAATCGTTTTTTGGATGATGGGGCTATATCTCATTTCCGAACCTCCTTAAGAAAAGGATAACAGATTAACATATCGTTTTTTTGACATATATTGCTTTTTTCATAATCTTTCAAACGATGCATCATAAAAAAAGGCTCTTTTCGTAAAGATTGTTGTTTTTAAAACGAAACTATTTAAGGTTGATTGGAGCGGAAGTGCGAG
>NZ_JAOPHO010000069.1:0-17767 GCF_033141925.1 Peribacillus sp. CSMR9 | reverse complement strand
GAAACTAGTCCATTAACATCCCCTTTTTTGCTTGACCTTAGGCTAGGGAATGAACTAGACGGAAGACTGTGTGGGGAAATAATCCATCATGTTACACTGAGAGGGTACTTCTAGACTATACTAAATTTATTGATGGAGGATTTTCTAATGCGTAAAAAAAGAGTTTCAAAAGTGCTCGCTGTAACGCTAAGCACGTCTCTAGCTGTGACTTACTTGATTGCTTTGGTCGGAGGGTATAGTGTCAGTACGGAACAGCTCCCTCTTAAGGGGCAAACAATCACAGCGATTCAGCCTGCAGCTGTTCCTGCTGCTCCAAGCGGTCCGGTTGACCCCAAAGAAGTGGAGGCCTTCGCGGACAATTACTTTGGGGAAAGCCTGAAGAAGTTCAATGTCCCGGGTGCCATGTTCGTCGTCGTTCAGGACGGACAAGTGGTATTATCCAAAGGATACGGGTATGCAAACAAAGAAAGCAAAACCCCAGTTGATTCCAATACCGTTTTTCGCATCGGTTCCATTTCTAAGACACTTACGGCTGCGGCTGTGCTGCAGCTTGCTGACCAAGGGAAGATCAAGCTGGATCAGGACATCCAATCTTATCTCGGAGGTATCACAATACCCAATTCGACAGGTAAACCGCTAACTATGGAAAATATGCTGACCCACATGACTGGGTTCGATTTCCCATATGAAAAAGACGATGACGCCTCGCCCGATCTTCTCAATCAAGAGAATTCTCTTCGAGATTTCTTAATGGATCGAATGCCAACCATCGTCCGGACGCCGGGGGAAGCCTACCAGTATGACGATTATGCTTTTGCTTTGGCGGGATATGCCGTGGAACAAGTTACCGGGCTCCCTTTTCATGAATACATGGATAAAAACATCTTTCAGCCGCTCGGCATGAATTCTTCCCATGATCTTGTAACCCCAGAGCTTAAAGCCCGAATGGCTGCAGCTTACGATCCGGAAGGCACGCCATATCCGGAGTATGGCCTTTATCCTACGGACATGCCTCAGGGCGGAATGTTGTCCACCGGAAGCGATATGGCTAAATTCATGACCATGCTTCTGCAAAAAGGAAAGGCCGGAGATCGGCAAATGTTAAGCGAACAAAGTGTTCAGCGAATGAGCAAGTTTTCCGTTTTCGCTCATCCGGCCATACCTATTACAAGCTATGGATTTGAAAGCATTTTCAATGAACTGTCGAATGGTCAGTATGTCGTCAGCAAAGGTGGGAACATCCCCGGACATGCCTCATTTACATGGCTACTGCCTGAGCGCAAAACGGGAATGTTCGTCATTTATAATAATGATTCCGAATTGCGCTCGGATTTGTATGCTGCCTTTATGGACCATTATTATCCGAAGAGCACCAAGACGCCTGAATCGGTATCACCTCTGACAGAACAGCAAGCCGCGCGTTACGTCGGATTATACAAAGACCTGCATACCCCGTCATTTGTGACTAGAATTACGTACAATAACGGACAACTTGTAGCGGAAGACAGATACAAATTGGGGAATAGCAAGACTACTTTGAAAAAGATAGATCCCTTGTTGTTTATGGATGACCACGGGAAGAAAATAGCATTTATTGAACAAAAGGATGGCGGTATTGCTAATATGTACAGACCTGCGAAGTCACCGATAGCCTATTCGCCCAAAATACAGGAAAAAGCGCTGTTTTTCGATGTCTCGAAAGAAAGCCCCTACCAACCGTCTATTGAAAAGCTCCATTCGCTGGATATCATCAATGGAAGAGATGGGCGCAGCTTTGACCCCAAGGCGCCCATGACCCGTGCGGAATTCATCACAATGCTACTGCATGCTGTCGGCTATCCGCCCTCCAAATCGAAATCCGGTTATACGGATATCGAACACCATTTTGCGGTCAAAGAGATACAGGCAGCGGTCGAGCAGCATTGGTTGGGGGAGGAGACTGGAGGCCGATTTGAACCGGATCGCACGATAACTCGGGAAGAAATGGCCGTCATTTTAACGCGCATTCCTCTTCCATGGCCGCTTGGCGATGAGGTGCGATTGGCAGGGCAAACCGATGAATCGGCTATCAAGGCCGTAAGCAAGCTTGTTGCTGCCGGAGTTACGGATCCAGTCACAATAACCAATTCTGACGGTTCAGTCGATTTCCGGTCCAAAGCACCTTTGCTTCGCCAAGAAGCCTCCTATTTCATTGACAAGATTCTATTTGTTCCTTAATCTCTTATCGGCCGTTACAGCCGCATTCGTACCGTGACGGAATCTCCAATCATGACTAACTTGTTGTTTGCTTCCAGTTTCATTTTTCACTACCTTTGCGCTTGGTACATTCTATTCGTGAGGGTAGAGTGTCTGGTGCCCTTATTATGGGTAAGATTGGCTCCTATGCTCGACAGAACAAGGTTGCCAAAGCACTTAATAAACACAAGTTTACTTGTTTATTTTTTGGTTGTAGAAGAGCCTGAAATACATTTAGAAAGAAAATCACACTTGAGAATGAGCTTCATGTTCTTGAAAAAGAAAAATATGATGAGTTGTTTTCTGAAGTTAAGCATTATTTTGATAAGAGTCTAGAATTTGGTGTGAAAAATAACTGATAATAAAATTAGAAAAATGGAAACTGTAATAATTCTTCTTGACTGAATTACTACAGTTTCCATTTTTTGTCTGAAAGATCAAAACAGTCTAATACTTTATTTTCGGGTTATTATTTGTTTTCTGTTTATTAGAATCAAATAGTCTAAAACTTATTTCTCAAGAGCTGACGATTTTTAAACTTGAAAACCGCGTTAAATCAACAACTCGAGTCTAATACTTTATTTTCTTCGGACACCTGATCTAGGAAGTGAGTAATTCACTTTACAAAAAACAAACAAGCGTACCCTAAGTATGTATATGGGTACGCTTGCAAGTGTAAGTGTGTATAGGTTATTATTGTTAAATCAATTTATGTGATCCCTCGTTTGCAATTAGCTTTAAATGTTCAAAACCTTGTCTGGTAATAAGGAGTGTACTTCCTTTCATTTGGACGCTGTCTTTCAGCAGCACATCAGATCCACGTCTCCAAAGAAGGTAAACATACTTAGTGTTTTTTCCAAGTTCAACGCTTGCTTCCCGAGCAGTCATAATGTCGTCCCACACCTTAATAATACACACCTCCTGATTTAAAATATCCCTCCCCGTAATTAAATTTATACCACAAAGTATCTTGATTTACTCTTAATTTTTATCTTTCGTCCAAGCGTTTTCTTCGCTGCAATTCCCTTCTTTCTCGTTCTTGACGCTCCAATTCTCTTGCTCTTTCATTCCGTTTTCCAAGGCTGCCATAAAGTAAATTACGCTCATTTTTCATCAAAGACAACTTATAATGAAAACTCGATTCTTCATCAATCCCATAATGCTTTTTAAGAAAATTGATATTCCTTTTAGCCATATCATATTGCTTAAATTGATAATAATTTTCTTGCTTAAATTTTGTTTTATCATCAGACTTTTTATAGTCTGTAATTAAAGGATAACTATTTTTATAAATAGAAAAACAGTCCTTCATTTTTTCAAAATCAAATATTTCATCATCAATGGCAGTTAGCTGTTTTTCAAAGTTATCTATAAGGTTTTCTGTTTTAATTTCAACCTCATTTAATTCTTCCAGTGAAATATTTTCTTTATAAAGGGTACAGCCACATGCCCATCAAGCCAAGAAAATAGGTCACCCCCAAAACGATAAATTGAGCTTATAAGTTACAAGAAAGTCCAAAATTTCGTTCTGGGGGTACTACAAAACTTTAACTTGATGGGCATGTGATGCTACCCCAATAAGAATCTTTTTTCTTAATAAAATCCCTCAGTATAATAGATAATGCTCACGAATACTGGCTTATTCGCAGGATTTCAGACCACGGTATAGGTTTATTTTCTGTTCCATTCATCTGTTTTAAACTTCTTAGGAATGTCTTGTTCATACGGCTCAACAAAACCTATTTGTTGATAAAACAACTATAAATTATCCCAATAAAAAGTGAATTAGAGAAAATCTATCATTAAAAATAGCTTCATTTTTTTTTGTAATTGCCACAATAGGAACTATCGGTATCACGGCAAGTAAAGAATAATAAGCTCTTTGATCTGTTAAGAAATGTGAAGACAATGCCTTAGCACCGAAAATTGCAACAATCATTAAAATAAACCCTAATAAGCTAGTAGTTACTAATGATACAACCAGGACTTTTTTTACACGTCTATAGTTTCCCTTTATTTCAGCTTCAGCAACCAGTTTAGATATAGCTATGGGAAGTCCTAACGTAGTTAATGTAATTAAAAGTCCAGTAACAGGCATTGCCATCATGATAAGTCCGACGCCTTCAGGACCTATTACATTTGCTAATACTATTCCGTTGGCAAATCCCAATATCTTTGTAATGAATGCGGCAACTGTTAAAATCATAGTTCCTTTAAAAAGAGATTGTTTAGTCATCAATTATTCACCCTCTACCTTGTCCATATATGAATATATGCATGATAAAGGTAAACTTATGTTGGTTATTATAATGGAGAGAAAAGGGAGCCTTTTACCTTTCTGATAAGGTTGTCTATGTAAACTAGCTTTCTATATTTTTCTAGAACTAACGGGGTAGGTTAGCATTCCTGTAGATCGTTAAATATCAGATTTGAAAAAAATAGAGCCCCTCAGTAAGATACGAGTATAGAGTCCAATCTAACTCAGAGTCTTAAGGAGGAAGCCCTATTATGAATTTTAAAATGCAAGACAAACAAAATCAACTAATTGAAAGAATTTCTGATACACATCTTATTATTGGTGTGGATATCGCTCAACAATTACACGTTGCAAGAGCAGTTAACTTCCGTGGAATTGTAGTTGGAGACCCTATTACATTTGAAAATAATGAAGAGGGGTTCGTTAAACTATTAAACTGGATTCATGATTTAAAAAGATTAAAAAACTTAGATGCAGCAATAGTAGGTATGGAGCCTACAGGCCATTACTGGATTAACCTTTCAAAATGGTTATATAACCAAAACATTGAGGTTGTAACAGTCAATCCCCACTTAGTAAAAAGGAATAAAGAGAATCGTGATAATACCCAATCTAAGAGTGATAAAAAAGATGCGCTCGTTATCGCGGATATGGTCAAAAACGGCTACTATTCCTTTATTCGCCCATCATCAGAATCATTTGAGAAGCTTAGAGTTCTAATGTCTAATCGTGATGTGATTGTTAAACGTCTCGTCATGTCTATTAATCAAGTAAATCGATGGGTGGATGTGGTCTTTCCTGAACTCAGACAAGTGTTTAAAGATGTAACGTGCAAAGGCGCAATCGCAACCCTTCGTTTATTTCCTACACCGGATGAAATATCTTCACTAGAAACACTAGATGTCATGAGGGGTTGGAAGTCTTTAATGAAACGACAACCAGGACCCAAGAAGGCTCAATTACTAATCAATCTAGCGAAATCCTCAATTGGGACAGGACAAGCTCTCGATGCTTATAAATTACATTTAGAACAATTATTAGAGGAATATGACCTCGCTGTAAAACAACTCGAAAGAGTTGAACAACAACTTTAAAGAAGTTCTCTACAAAATACCATTTGCAAAAAAACTACTTATGATTAAAGGAATAAGTGAAATTTCATTAGCCGGGATACTGGGTGAATCAGGAGATCTAAGTGGTTTCTCTCACGGAAACTCTCTATTAAGGCATGCGGGATTACATCTAGCTGAAGCAAGTTCAGGCAAATGGAAAGGTCAGATTGTCATTTCAAAGCGTGGAAGGTCAAGGCTACGACGATTCCTCTACTTAGCAACTATGAGCCTCGAGATGAATAACCCTGAGTTTAAAGACATCCATTCCCATAATGTGAAGGTAAAGAAGATAAAGAAAATGAAGTCAATCATGAAATGATAGGAAAACTAGCAAGGATTTTTGTAGGAATAGCACGATGAAATGAGTTTTACTGTCCAAATAAAGTCCAAGTAATAATCCCTTTAGCAGCATAGAAATAAAACATTAGTTATATAGAATATATCATTTTAAAATAGGTAACTTTAATTTTGAATGTTGCCTTATTCGTAGGATTTCAAATATGTATGGAGTACCAGGTTTCTTGAACAAAAGGGCGCTTTGACCCATCAGGTTAGCATAACAGGCCTCCACCCCTTGGATAGGCATGACGAAGGAATGAGAGGGCAATTGACCCGTTGAGACATGGGAGGGAAAGCCTCCAGGGACAGCGTGGAGATGTACATTATATGGTAAAATATGGAGTATTAGCTGACTCCTTTATTTAACTATGCCTTCACTAAGCCTAACTGATCTGAACTCATTCATTTACCCGTAAGTCCAATTACAAGGGTTATGAAATCCTGCGAATAAGTGAGCATTCGAGCGATATTCGAATCAAACTGAGGGAGTTAAAAAAGAGAAAAGTCTATTTTATGTCGCTTTTGATCATTTTAATACCAGATAGTTCTAAAGATAGATAAATATGATAAAGTTAAAAAGCAGAGACAGAATTTTGGACAAGGAGATATAAAGTGAAGAAATTAAAAAAACGATTTTCTCTAGGGTTAGTTGTGCTGATGGCCGCGTTTATACTTTTTTAGTCTATGATTACTTAGACAATCAGAAAAAGGAAGGATAGGGCCGAGAATTCATGGAAGAAAGCAATAAGGTAAATAATGAATATGATATTATAGCGCTCGGAGTCAATCCAGATAGCAAAACGATTAAAGTACATGTGCCGATAGATAATGGAAGGAAAACGGAATGAATGGGCCTATTCTTTGGCTCAAATCGCCCAAAAGCATGGCATGGAGGATTATGAAGTCATAGTTAGAGCTATAAGAGATGGGTACCCACTTGGCCAAGACGTAACACCAGATAAAGTATATGAACTACGTAAACAATCAAGTATTGATTAATTTAAGTTAAAAAAAGAGACTCATTCGCTCTCCTAGCTTTTCATAAGTTAGGGGCAGCAAACGAGTCTTTTATTATTTGTTAACACACAAGCAGATTAAATTTGTGACCATCTAAATCTTCAAATAATCCACCATAATATCCTTCATGTTCTGTTGAACGTTCGAGTACTTTGCCACCTGCCGCTTCAACTTTATCCAATATCTCATCGACCTCTTTATTTTCCTTCACACCTATCGACACTAACACTTCATTTGCATTAGGTTGTACTGAAGCACGAGAAACCTGCTCATAATGAGACTTTTCAATTAGAATGATTATCGAACCTTCCGCCACTTTAATACCAACCATTTTATCTAACATATCTGGGTTTTTATTAATATTGAATCCAATTCCCTCGAAAAACGCTTCACTCTTTTCTAAATTTTCAACTGGTAAATTAAACCATACAGATTGTAACATTCTTACATCCCCCTAGTGAGCTGGATAATACATAACTTATTCAATTATACACATTTCAATTTCCTTATGCAAAGTAGCTAAAAAAAGAGTACGCCATTTATCATGGCACACACTGCTAATCATTCGAACCTTTTACTGTCCTCATTAGCGACTACATAAATGCTTAAGTTTTTTAGTGGTTTACTGTTGCCAAGGCGACTGCATAGAAATAGTTCTTAGCTGCCTTTTATCTATTTAAAAATTCCGTTCAAATTATCATTCTCCTTAAGAAAACAATAAAATATCTTTTTTAAATAGTTTATGTTTATATACTCTGTGAAAAAACTGGCAGTACATATTTCTCTTTATAAACTTCTGGTTACCGAGTTTGTCCGTTTCCGTAAAAAATGTATTTCTAGTTGTTAGTTCTTTCAACCCCATTGGGCCCCTAGCATGTATTTTTTGAGTACTAATACCAATCTCAGCTCCAAACCCTAACTCTTCTCCGTCAGTAAAACGAGTCGATGCATTAACATACACAGCTGAGGAATTCACAAATTTTAGAAAGTGTTGAGCATGATTATAGTCGTTTGTGATAATCGCTTCTGAATAGCTTGAGCTATAGTTATTAATAAGTGAAATAGCTTCATCAATATCTTCTACTACTTTAATAGCTAAGATGTAATCTAAGTATTCTTGTTTCCAGTCCTCTTCCGTTGCCAATCTTATATTTGGACAGATTTCAGCAACTCTTTTATCTCCACGTATCTGAACATTTTCTTCAATTAATGCTTGAGAGATGATTGGTAAGAATTTCTCAGCTATATTTTTATTTATAAGTACTTTTTCAACTGCATTGCATGCAGAAGGACGAGATGTTTTTGCATTAATAATTATTGATTTCGCCATTTCAATATTACAAGATTCATCTACATAAATGTGACAGTTACCGGTACCAGTTTCGATTACTGGTACCGTTGCATTCTTAACGACGTTCTGAATTAACCATGAACCTCCACGAGGAATAAGCACATCTACATATTCATTAAGTTGCATTAATGATATTGCAGTTTCACGTCGAGTATCTTCAATTAGTTGAAGAGCGCCTGAAGGTAAATTTGCATCAGAAATAGCTTTTGATAATATATTTACAATAGCTATATTAGAGTATATTGCTTCACTGCCACCTCGTAATATAGCTGCATTACCAGATTTTAAACATAATCCGGCTGTATCACAAGTTACATTTGGGCGAGCTTCATAAATGATTCCTATAACTCCTAATGGCACACTTAGCTGTCCAATTTGTAAACCATTTGGACGTACAGTCATATTCTTTAATTCACAAATAGGACCTGGTAAAGTAGTGACTTGTCGTAAACCGTTTGCCATTTCTTCAATACGATTTGCATTTAACAATAGACGATCTAACATTGTTTTTGCTGTTCCAACGCATTGTTTAAATCTATTTGATTTACCTTTAAGATATCTTGCTTATATTTAAGTAAATAATCAGCCATTTTAAATAGAGCATCTTGTTTGCATTTGCTACTTATATTTGCTAGGACGTGGGATGTCTGTTTTGCTTGTCTTCCTTTTATCTGTAATTCAGTCAATGTGATGTAATCCACTTTAATCAAAAATTTTTCCTGTTATATTTTGCACTTTACAAAGATACTACCTAATTGTACAATAAAAAGGACCGAATGGTCTTATAAATTTCGTAAACCTTTTTCAAAAGGAGGCAAATAGATTCATGGTTAATCGCAAGGGAGAACAGACTAAAGCCCTGATCTTAGAAAAAGCATCAAAAATTTTTAATAGCCAAGGATATAGGGCATCTTCTATATCCGACATCATGCACGAGACTGGTCTTCAAAAAGGAGGGATTTATAACCATTTTGAAAATAAAGAGGAAATAATGTTGAGCGCTTTCTCCTTTTCCATTGACACTATGAGTCATTTTTTCTCTGAAGCAATGGCAGGCAAACAAGGATACATGGAACGTCTTCTTTCCATTATTTCCGTATTTGAGGGGATTGCTGAAAGAGAATTGTTCCCGGGAGGTTGCCCGATTATGAATGCTGCCATTGAAGCAGATGACGCAGACCCATTGCTTCAAGAAAAAGTCCGTGAAGCAATGGATGGCTTGCTCGGAATGGTTCGTAATCTTGTTCAGGAAGGCATAAAGAAGGGTGAGGTTAAACAAGGAGTGGATCCCGAGTTTGTGGCGACCGTGTTTATCTCCACGCTGGAGGGGGCGCTAGCACTTAGCAAACTTTACAAGAACCAAGAGTACATGAAAAAAGCTGTGTATCATCTTAGATCGTTTCTTGCTCAGAACTGTGCCTAGCAGTCTAAAAAGAAGCCGGAGATGGCTTTTTTTTACTCTAAAAAAGACCGATCGGTCTCACTGATTATCTATAATACTTAGAAGGCGATAATACGAAATCTGACAAGGATGCTGTCATAGTGGATGTCGTCTGATCATCGATGGGCAAGAAGAAAGAAACTTTAAGTCTTGACCGTTCCGATAAGCTTTCCGTACAAGTTCTGTGAGCCTTGGTAGAAAGCTTCACGACGGCGTACTTTGCGATGCTACTGATACAGCGATGAGAATAGCCTATGCATCTACCCTCAGCAAAGGGGAGACATTCACAACGCTAGAACTAAAAATCAATTTTACGAAGTCTGTATGAAATGCACAACTTCGAATGATTGGGCAGGCCATCAAACAGTTCGGCTGGGCGTTAAATTGAATGACTAAGGAGTTGAGTGCCATGAAAAAGGGGACAATAAATGATCATCCTACCGTAAAACAATATTACAAGAAAAAGGAAATTATGCAGGAGACCGAAGGCAGGCGCATAGATACACAATGGTTGCGGGATTTATGTCTACATGCAGGAGCCGACGATGTTGGATTCGTCACTATTGACCGAAGCGAACTTGAGGACCAACAAAAAGAAATTTTGAATCTGTTTCCCGAAGCCAGGACGCTTATTAGTTTCGTCTGTAAAATGAACCGCGAGCCCTTGCGTTCGACAGCTCGATCCATTGCAAATACGGAATTTCATCATGTTGTCGATAACGTAACGCATATCGGACATGAAATCGTGAAAGAGCTTGAAGAGCAAGGCATCAAAGCATTGAATCCGCCAGCAGGATTCCCGATGGAGCAGGAAAGTACCGGAAAAGCATGGGTCATCTCACATAAACCAATTGCGGTTGCGGCTGGACTCGGACAAATAGGCATCCATAGAAATGTCATTCATCCCAAGTTCGGCAACTTTATTTTGTTAGGTACGATCCTTACAAATGCAGATATGACTTCGGAAAGTCAGCCCATTGATTATAATCCGTGTTTGGAGTGCAAATTGTGCGTAGCTGCCTGCCCGGTAGGAGCCATTGGCGCTGATGGTCATTTTAATTTCTCCGCCTGTTATACGCACAACTATCGAGAATTTTCCGGCGGCTTCAGCGATTGGGTGAAGAAGATTACCGACAGCAAAAATTCTAAATCATACAGGGATAAAGTAAATGATGCAGAAACAGCATCTATGTGGCAGAGCCTTTCTTTTGGAGCTAGCTATAAAGCGGCCTACTGTATGTCCGTTTGTCCTGCTGGAGAAGATGTAATTGGTGAGTTTCTTGACGATCGCAAGAAATTTTTGAAGGACGTTGTCAAACCACTACAGGATAAAAGCGAAATGGTGTATGTAGTGCCGAATTCCGACGCTGAGGATCATGTCAAAAAGCGTTTTCCCCATAAACAAGTTCGACCGGTGAGCAACGGCTTACGATCGAAATCAATCCGTGCGTTTTTGCAGGTGCTTCCTCATATGTTTCAAAGAAATCAAGCAAAAGATTTAGCTGCTACCTATCATTTTACATTTACTGGAGAAGAAAATGCTCAAGCAACGGTTATCATAAAGAACAAGACCCTTACTGTGGAAAAGGGACATCTCGGGGATGCAGATTTCCAACTTATTGCAGACAGTCAAACATGGATTCGGCTGATGGCCAAAGAAACAGGGATATTATCAGCCGTCATGTCAGGTAAAATTCGCACAAAAGGGCAGTTAAAGCTATTTAAAGCTTTCAGCAAGTGCTTCCCGTCATAAAAGATAAGAAGATTTTAATGAAAAGTGGGAAATAACATAATCATTTTGTTAGGTTCGATACATTATGGTTCTGGTGCAAAAACCTATTCCTAGAAACATAGAGGAACAGTTTCCTTTAAATTGCTAACTTATGAAGTTAATCCAAACAGTTGATGGATGAATTTTTTTAGGTTTGGACAGACACCGCCCTTTGGTGAGTTTGTTTCGTGGAATAAAAGAAATTAAGACTTGCGCCGAAGTTATTAATGAAATAATGAGTACCCTTGAAAAATAATAGTTTAAGTTCCTTTTTCAATAAAAGGGCGCGATTGCTAAATAATAATCAGTTGCTTTTTTACTAAACAGATCAGAATAATTCTATAAATGATTGGATGTAAATTATTAAGAAACCCTGCTAATCTTCTCAAGTGAAGGTAGCTGGGTTTTTAAAGTTGGATGTGCAAAATAACACTTAAAATAAGTGCAAATAATCGGTCAAAGTGACAAAAAAGCATATCCACTTTGGACATGCTTTTCTTTACCAGTTATCCGTTTTATCTAATAATTGTCAACTGTATCGAGATGGAATGGAGTTGACTCTTCGGCAATTTCTTCAGTATCAAAAAGCATTTGGTCAATATCTATTATAGCCAAAACAATTCGCCTTCCTTTTAGTCACTTCTACCTTCATGTTTTGCATAAATACCAATTTCAATTATACATCCTAAACTGTGATCATAACATTGTTTAAACCAATTTTTTCTATAATTGGCTAGTTTAGGATACGCTTTTTCGATAAATCCCTATCCTTGAGGAGTAATGCCTGATCTTACATGGATAATGGTTAATGATATGGCTATGAAATCCTAAGAATTCTAGAGCAATCGTGAGATTGTGTTTAGTTTATGCATTTTAAAAGGAACCGCGATTGACGATTCCTAAAAGTATTATTTATTTGCTGCGTTTATGGTACTAAGTGAATTGTTAAGTGCTGTTTTACACTTGTTTACATCAGGGTTCGATGAACGAACTGCTGCTAATACAACATCAATTGTTCCATCAATTTTCGTCCATGTAGCGCCATCGATTTTTCGAAGCTTAGGTTCCTGTGTGTCCCATTGATGTTCTAATTCATCTGCCCCTTTTTTCGCTGAAGCAAAGTCATTTTTGTTTACAGCGTTTCGTATATCATTTTCGATTTTTGCAAAATCGTTTAACTGTCCAGATAATGTAGTTTGTGAGGCACCAGACTTTGATGTTGCTTTATTTGCACCTTTTAAGACACTAAGTGAATTAGTAAGTGTTGTTTTGCTTTGATTAACATCAGGTTTTGAAGAACGAACCGCTGCTAGCACAGAGTCAATTGTTCCATCAATTTTTATCCATGTAGTGCTATCAAATTTTCGAAGCTTAGGTTCTTGTGTATCCCACTGATGTTCCAAATTATCAGCGCCTTTTTTTGCTGAAGCAAAGTCGTTTTTATTTACAGCGTTTAGCATATCATTTTCAATTTTAACAAAATCATTTAATTGACCTGCTAATGTAGCTTGCTCTGCAGCACCTTGTGATGCAATATTATTACTGCGCCAGTTATAACCACCTATACCCACAACTAAGAAAATTACGAGTACAACAATCGTTTGTGTTAGCACATGTTTCTTATTTGCATTACTTTGGTTTGTTTCCACTATATCACTTTTAGCATTTGTATCAATTTTTGAAATGGCAAGGAAAACGATGATCGCTAAAATAGCGATAAGAAAAATCACACTCGTAACGGTTGTCCCGATTCCTAATCCGCCATTTACTTTTGGTTGGGATAGGTAATCTCCAATTGACGCTCCAAGCGGACGAGTTAAAATATACGCAATCCAGAAAGCTAATACACCGTCAAGTTTTAAAAATTTATAAGCTAAGAACACAAGAGCAATAATAATAACAACGCCTATTCCTGTATTAAGATAACCAAAACCAAGTTGTTCGGAATATAAATCACCGACCGCTGTTCCAAGTGCAAAGGTGAAAAGGATCGTAAGCCAGTAGAAAACTTCTCTTTTTCTAGTAAAAATCGAGTGGATCGAAAGTGTTTTTTCACTAAGATACCAAAATAAAAAAGTCAGTCCAAGTAGCACCGAGAATACAGCTGTACTAACCTCAAGTGGTACACCCATATTATCTGTCAAATTATCCGTTACCAGTGTTCCAAATACGCTAATAAGAACAACTGTTACCCAGTAAATGGCTGGAACATATTTGTTTGCTTTAAATTGAAAAAACAATGCAATAAAAAACGCAACTCCCATAATAATAGTAGTAAGAGTTAAACCAAGTCCAATGTTGAAATTGATGAAATCAGCAAATGTTTCACCAACAGTTGTACACAAAACTTTGATGATCCAAAAGAACATCGTCACTTGTGGCACTTTGTTAAGTGAAATTTTCATTTTATTTTGGTTTTCTTGCATATATAACTTCCTTTCTTTAAAGGGTTTCCCACAACTTAATTTTATTTCTCTCTCTAAATAAGGATATCCATCCAAATTCAAGTTAATCATTAAGGAAGTCTGCGCTGTTTCTCCCACAGTGGTTGCCATAATCTTGACGGCTCCAAAAAATATGGTGACTTGTGATTCTTTGCATAGCATTTACCGACCTGAATGTTGGACCATTTCAGTTTGTTCAGAAAATGCTAACTCATCTCCTTCTTGGAAGTTGTCATTGTTACAAAGCAATTTCCATCTCTGACAAAAATAGAAAATACAACATTTCCACATAATAAGAAAAAGTTTGTTTATCAATTAACCATAGGATTTCAACTCTTAGTAGATTTTCCATTAGAAAAAATCCTTATCTATCTTGACTTAAGTTTTTATGGTTGTACTTAGCCAGGAAAGGGATATGTTTCGTTAATCTGTCATACATGTAGAACACCACTTGTACCAAAGGCTCCAGTTTTTTGGAAGACTGTATAACGAATATGCTTACCCCATATGAAATAAGGGCGCCACCAATCACGTCTGCAGGATAATGGACTCCGACGAATATACGCGAAATGCCAACAATAATAGCCCATACTAATATGGGATACTTCCACGAGTCGTTTCGTAGCACCATCGTACATGCTATGGAGAATACTAATACCGAGTGATCACTTACAAACGAAGAGTCAGCAGGATGCGGTATTAACTGATGAACATGGTGTGCCACGAATGGACGTGGATGATAGTAGACAAGGTGAAGGATTGCGTTTATGAACAATCCAAGTAAGCAAGAAAAAACAGCGTATATAGCTGTGTACTGTTTTTCCGCTCGTTTTTCTTTGTTTGCAATAAACCATAGGAACAACATAAGTGCGATTACCACATATGGAACGCTATTAGTGATGAATATCATTCCTCTATCTAGATAAGAGAAATGGCCGGACCAACCGTTAAACCATTGAAATATTTCATAGTTCATATTGTTCATCTCCTTGCTTATAGTTTTGGTTTCTCATTTAAAATCAAGTTGACCAGAAAGAAGTATTCTGAGTGTATCGTAGGAACCTGAACATCCTATGAAAATTACGTTAAAAATAAATTAAAAAAGAAAAATAAATACGAGTTTAGTGCTATAGTCGTTTAAAAATGAAGGCAAAAACAAATAGTAAGCTATTGCATGTGCAAAGCGTCTTTTGATGTATTTTGGAAGCCTATCGTGAACTTAATTGAGGCTGAAGAAATGGAATTTTTAGTTGTTAACGCACAACATATGAAAGCAGTCCCTGGTCGAAAAACAGATGGCAAGGATGCTGAATGGATAGTTCAACTTCTTCGTCATGGGTTGTTGAAGGCAAGCTTTATCCCTTTCGAAATCAGCGAGAATTGCGTGAGCTTGTTCGTTATCGCAGAAGTATTATTGAAGAACGAGCTAGACAGCATAATTTAATTCAAAAGGATCTTGATGGTGCAAATATCAAATTAGGCTCTGTCGTATCGGATATTATGGGCGTTTCATCAAAGGACATGCTTCATGCGATCGCAAATGGTGAGGATGATCCTGAGAAACTAGCAAACTTTGCGAGACGTTCGATGAAGAAGAAAAAGGATGATTTAATCCTTGCCCTGAATGGGTACGTGAATCCTCATCAGGCATGATGCTCAAAACGATTCTAACTCATATTGACTTTCTGACTGAACAGATTGAAAAACTCGATCAGGAGGTTGCCCAAAGAGTTAGTATGTACCAAGAAAGCATAGAACGACTGGATTCAATACCCGGAATTGCCATTCGAATGGCAGAACAAATTCTAGCAGAAATCGGAACAGACGTTGAAAAACAGTTCGAAAGTGCAGCCAGATTATGTTCATGGGCCGCCCTCGTGCCAGGACACAATGATAGTGCAGAAAAAAGGAAGTCCACCAGAGCCAAAAAGGGAAATAAATATTTAAAGTCTCCTTTAACCGAAGCTGCTCATTCAATTGGAGCCTCTAAAAGCTATCCTGGCCCTCTATAAAGACGGACAGCTGCAAGAAAAGGAAGAAAACGAGCTGGAATTGTCGTTGCTCACGCCATGTTAAGAATTTCATTCAGTTACTAAACTCTCACTTTGCAGTCTTACATCTCGAAAGTGGAACAAGAGGTTAAGGATGTATTAAATCAGTTACCTTTTGCCAAGAAGCTGCTTGCCATTAAGGGAATTAGTGAAATTTCTTTAGCCGGAATATTAGATGAAGCAGGAGATCTAAGTGGTTTTTCAAACGGTAATTCTTTACTTTGGCACACTGGGTTGCATCTGGCTGAAGCAAGCTCTGGTAAGTGGAAAGGCTAAATTGTCTTCTCTAAGCGTGGGCGATCCAGGCTAAGACGTTTCCTTTACTTAGCCACCATAGCCCTTTTGATGAATAACACGGAATTTCGAGCTATTCACTCCAAATAATGTTAAGGTGAAGAAAATGAAATCGATTATGAAATTGGTAGGTAAGCTAGCTAGGATATTTGTTGGAATAGCACGCAGAAACGAGGCTTATTGTGCAGAAAAAGTTCAACCTATTACTGAACCCGTTGCGTAATTTTAAAGGGGATTTTTTAATTGGGTTCTCGAGGGAACATTCAAAAGCTAATTTTTTCATAGACTTTTTCTTTTTACGAATGTTGGCTTATTCGTAGGATTTCAAATATGTGCGGAGTACCAGATTTCTTCAACAAAAGAGCACTGACCCATCAGGTTAGCATAACTGGCCTCCACCCCTTGGATAGGCATGAAGAAGGAATGATAGGGCAGTTGACCTGTTGAGACATGGGAGGGAAAGCCTCCAGGGGCGGCGTGGAGAATGTACATAATATGGCAAAATGTGGAGTCTTGTACAACTCCTTTATTTCACTATGATTTCACGAAATCTTCATGTCCTGAAATCACTCCATTTAACTTTGACCTTACAATCAAGGGTAATGAAATCCTGCGAATAAGTGAGCATTCGAGAGATATTTGCATCAAACTTAGGGAGTTGAAGAGTGCTGTTTGATCTTTATTCAACAATTGGGCCAGATTGTTGAATAAGATAGTAGTTTAGTTATATAGATTATAAATACACATAACGTTATAATTTTCAGAGTATTAAAAAATATTGAGGAGAGGATTATAATGAAACAAAAATTGTTGGTATTTCTTTCATTTTTGGCGTTAACCACAATGTCATTTTCTATTCCCAATGTAGAGGCTGCAAGTTATAACGGGAAGAGTCCAGTTTCTACTGGTTGTCAAAATGATGCCTACACGGCAGTTTCTACGAGTGTAAAGAAGGATAATGGAACCATTGTTGGAACAATTCAGGTAAAATATAGTCCATCCTGTAAGTCTGCTTGGGCGAAAACTACATTTAATTCTGCCTTGCCATCCGGTTATACAGGGAATGCCTTTATTCACCAGTATAATTCCGATCATTCGATTAAGCTCCGATCATATGATTGTAATAGTTCTGGAGGAAATGGAAAAGTACTTTCCGGACAAAAATCATGTTATACCCCCATGGTTGATGATCCAGTGGGAAATTATGCGAAAGCAGAAGGATATCGATCAACAAGCTCGAATCCTTTTGAGGCTTATGGTATTACTGGATACTATTAATAGGGGTCCTGCCGCATGCCCATCAAGCTAACAACATAAATTACAAGATACGAGTTGATCATTGTTTTAAAACAAACGAGTAATGAAAAAGTTGACATGACAAAAAAGCCTATTAAAATGCTATTTTTTTGCTAGGCAGCTTGTCTATCCTTCACCGTTTTTTCATATACAACTCCA
>NZ_JAOPHO010000068.1:0-17975 GCF_033141925.1 Peribacillus sp. CSMR9 | reverse complement strand
GCTCTAGCCAGCTGAGCTACGCCGCCATAATGGTAAGTGCTACTGAAGCACAAGTTATATCTTACATTCGTGAAGGGAAAATGTCAACAAAAAAATAAAGTTTGTCGGTTTCCATTTCCTTATTATTTATTCGTGTTATTTTCCACAAAAATAACCTAAAAACTTTGCTTTTCTTCAAAAAAAAAAGAACGCCTGTTTCTGTATTGAAAAAAAAGGTACAAAAACCTGTATACAAATGATTGTTCAAGAAGAATTTCGTCGAACGTTTTTCTTATCCGCTTATAAAATTCTGACAAAAAAATAAACAAGCCCTCTTTATAATAAAAATCACTAATATGAATGGGGTGTTGAAATGGAAAAAGTGGAAAGACCTATGATGGAACCTCTTGGAGATGTTCAGTTAAAAGAAGCGAAGGCAGGGGCCATCAATTGGATCCAACAACTGCAAACGAAGACGGAAGATATATTCATAAAGAAAGGTATCTCTTTAGCCATTATCGGTTTTTTATTAGGACGGGCATTAATTCTTTCTCAGTTGGCACCATTTGGACTTCCGTTTTTTGCAGCAGTTTTTCTCATGAGGCGTGACAGGGCTCCACTAGCTTTATTCGGATTGATTGCAGGCGGGCTCACCGTTCATTATTCCAATAGTTTGGTCATCTTTGCATCGGCGTTCCTGCTTCTGTTATTTCATAAGATCAAGAAGCCCGCCGTTGAAGGGCAATTCAAAACGATGTCGATGTACGTCTTTGCTTCACTATTCCTGGTCAACCTGGCCGAGCAATATCTGGTATTTCGAACGATTCAGCTGTACGACTTAATGATGATAGGAGTGGAAGCGGGACTCGCCATGATTTTAACCTTAATCTTCATACAGTCCATCCCGCTGCTAACCATACGGACAAAGTCCCAATCATTAAAGACGGAGGAAATCGTAAGCCTCATCATCTTACTGGCTTCGGTAATGACCGGAACCATAGGCTGGATGATATACGATTTATCACTCGACCATATATTCTCACGATACCTGGTCCTCCTCTTTGGGCTGGCGGGAGGGGCCGCCATAGGCTCCACTGTAGGTGTAGTTACTGGATTGATATTCAGCTTGGCAAGCATTGCCAGTCTTTATCAAATGAGCCTTCTCGCTTTTTCCGGACTTCTGGGCGGGTTGTTGAAGGAGGGAAGGAAGATAGGGGTCGCCGTAGGCCTCTTAATTGCTACGTTACTGATAGGTTTATATGGTGAGGGCACCAATAATATTATGGTGACCCTTTATGAATCACTTGTAGCTGTGGCTTTATTTATATTAACACCGTCATCCATAATCAACAAAATAGCGAAACACATACCGGGAACAGTCGAGAATTCTGATGAACAGCAGCAGTATGCCCGGAAAGTGAGGGATGTTACGGCTCAAAGGGTGGAGCAATTCTCACATGTATTTGAGGCGCTTTCAAATAGCTTTTCCCAAGTGGATGAAAGGGGGAGATTGGAGGAAGATGAGAAAGAATTCGATTACTTCTTGAGTAATGTAACGGAAAAGACGTGCCAGCTCTGTTTTAAAAAGGAACAATGCTGGTCCAAGAACTTCAATACAACCTATGACGGTATGCAGGAAATTATGATTCAATTAAGTGAAAATGATGGACAGCTCCCTCAAAAGACTTCGAAAGAATGGGGGAAATATTGCAGCCGCGGACCACAGGTCATTGGGGCGATATCACAGGAACTTACTTATTTTGAAGCAAACCAAAAGTTAAAAAGGCAGGTGAAAGAAAGCCGGAAACTAGTGGCGGATCAGCTGAGGGGCGTTTCTGCAGTAATGGATGATTTTGCGAAAGAAATTCAAAGGGAAAGGAAAAATCATCATGTACATGAAGAATCCATCATGGAGGCCATCCAGGATTTTGGCCTCCATATAGGCCATGTTGAAATATACAGTCTAGAACAAGGAAATGTTGATATAGAAATGAGTGTCCCATACTGCCAGGGCAGAGGGGAATGTGAAAAGTTGATAGCCCCTATGCTTTCGGACATTCTAGGGGAAACGATAGTCGTTCATTCAGAAGAGTGTGCAACATATCCAAACGGGCAATGTGAGGTGATATTTAGGTCAGCAAAAAAATTCACGGTCGAAACGGGTGTAGCTCATGCTGCCAAGGGGGGAGGGCTTGTTTCAGGAGATAGTTATACGACCATGGAAATTGGTTGCGGTAAATTCGCAATAGCCATTAGTGATGGTATGGGAAATGGGGAAAGGGCCCATTTTGAAAGTACAGAGACATTAAAGCTGCTTCAAAAATTTTTACAATCGGGAATAGAAGAAAAAATAGCCATTAAATCCGTAAACTCCGTATTATCTCTACGCACTACCGATGAAATATTTTCAACTCTTGATTTGGCAATGATTGATCTTCAGGACGCAAAGGCTAAGTTTTTAAAAATCTGTTCGATACCGAGTTTCATTAAAAGGGGTGATAGGATAATAAAAATTGAGTCGAGTAACCTGCCAATGGGAATTATCCAGGATTTCGATGTTGATGTTGTTTCAGAAGAGCTGAAGGCAGGGGATATATTAATCATGATGAGCGATGGAGTGTTCGATGGTCCCTCCCATGTCGAAAATATCGAGTTCTGGCTTAAACGAAAGATCAAGGAAATGGAGACAGAAGATCCGCAGGAAATTTCAGATTTAATATTGGAAGAGGTCATCCGAACAAAAGGGATAATAGATGATGATATGACAGTGGTAACGTCCAAAATTAAACATAATACACCGAAATGGGCATCCATTCCCGTTTCTCCAAAACGTAAAAAGGCCCAGTAGGGGCCGTTCATATATATAAAATAAATAAAACTAAAAACGAGGTGGTGTGTTGGTAGACGGGTAAAAGGTAAAAAGATGGACTTTAGAAAAATTTAATGAATCCACTCCATGAATGTGAATTGATTGCGTAAGCCTTTGGCGTATAATTTCCCCCTTTTTAGTCAATTATGGTAACAGATTGAAAGGAAGGGAGAGCAAAACATGAAAGCAGGAACATTAAGGCAGATTTTGCTTATAACCGACGGATGTTCAAATCATGGTGAGGAGCCCTCTGCCATGGCTGAATTAGCAAGGGAGCAAGGCATAACCATCAATGTAATAGGTGTAATGGAGAATGATGTGATAGATGAAAAGGGACTTAAGGAAATCGAGAAAATTGCTGGTTCAGGAGGTGGCGTAAGTCAAATAGTCTATGCCCAGCAGTTGTCCCAAACCGTCCAAATGGTGACCCAAAAGGCGATGACCCAAACTATACAGGGAGTTATCAATCGTGAACTTCAACAAATACTGGGAGATTCAAGAACGATGGAGGATCTTCCGCCGGAAAAACGTGGAGAGGTAATGGAGGTGGTCGATGAGCTTGGGGAAACAAGCAAGCTCGAAGTACTGATACTTGTTGATACCAGTGCAAGCATGAAACATAAATTGCCTACTGTAAAAGATTCCTTATTAGATCTTTCCCTTAGTATGAATGCAAGAATGGGTGACAGCCGTTTTTCAGTATTCGTATTTCCTGGGAAAAGAAATGATGTGGAAAAGTTGTTGGATTGGACGCCGAACCTTGAAGCCTTGACGGCAACTTTTCCTAAGCTTAGTACAGGGGGACTTACTCCGACAGGTCCAGCCATTCGTGAAGCTCTAACATATTTCAATAAAAAACGTTCATTGAGGGGATTGTTATCACATGATGATGAACAATACTTTGAGGAATCAATGTAACCTCCTCCCTGGCGGTTTGGTCACTGGGAAATGGAATAAAAACGAGTACAAAATAATTAAGGAATTGGGGTGTGGAGCGAACGGGATCGTCTACTTGGTTGAAAGTGAAAATCGTCATTATGCTTTAAAGCTCAGTGATAATGGGACGTCCATTATTTCGGAGATGAATATCCTAAAATCCTTCTCAAAGGTCCAGGGGTCTACCCTTGGACCTTCCTTTTTGGAAGCGGACGATTTCATCAAAGCAGGAAAGCAACTCCCGTTTTATGTCATGGAATATATCCATGGACACGATTTTTTGCGTTTCATTGAAAAGAAAGGGCCATCGTGGATCGGGGTCTTAATGCTTCAGCTTTTAACCAGTTTATCTGCCCTGCATACAAATGGCTGGGTGTTTGGGGATTTAAAACCTGAGAATTTGATAGTGACTTCACCAGCCTACAAAGTGCGGTGCGTCGATGTAGGCGGAACCACCTTAATTGGCCGATCTGTTAAAGAATTCACCGAGTTCTTCGACAGAGGTTACTGGGGACTTGGATCAAGAAAGGCTGATCCGCAATATGACTTGTTCGCAGTGGCGATGATTATCATCAATTCTTCCTACCCTAAACGTTTCCACAAGAACGGGGAGGGGTATAAACAGCTTAACGACTTGATTAAACAGAAAAAGGAATTGCACCCATATAGAAAGATGCTGGATAAAGCACTCCGTGGGCAGTATGATTCAGCCCTTCAAATGCGAGAGGATTTAGTCACTGTGTTAAGTAAGCAAAATCATTTGAACAAAAAGGGACCGGGCCAGGCAGCGACGAGGCAGCCTTCAACAAACCAACCTGCAACAAGGCAAGCCAGAAGGTCCCAAAACCATTCCAACAATAAGAGGGGAGGCTTTTTTGAAACCTTTTTACTGGTAGCCATAATATCGATGCTCTATGTTCTTTACATATATGAACAGTTGTTATGATATAGTTAATGGATGAATGCATGGAATAATTGAAACCATTTCATGTTTGAATCGTATAAACTAATACCTGTCCATAAAGAAGGAAGATTGTATGTTAAAGGAAAAAGTTCTGAATACCATTTATAGAAACGAATTGATTCAGGAAAACTCGAAGTTGCTCATAGGGGTTTCAGGGGGACCGGACTCGTTGGTGCTTCTCCATATCCTTAAGGAAATTCAATCACTTTTTCATTATGAGATTATTGTTGCAAGTGTTGACCATATGTTTCGTGGTGAGGAATCATATGAAGATTATAAATATGTCGAGCATATATGTGAACAGTGGGGCATCGCATTTGAAGGAAGAAGGATTGATGTTCCTGCCCGGATGGAACAGACGGGGGAAAGTTCACAAATAACGTCAAGAAAGGCACGCTTTGCTTTTTATGAAGAAATGATGGATAAGTATCAAGCCTCCACTCTTGTCCTGGGACATCATGGAGATGATCAAATCGAAACGATGCTCATGCGTTTAACAAGAGGGGCGACAGGTAAAGCAAGAGCAGGCATTCCTATAAAAAGACGTTTTCACACGGGTCATTTGATCAGGCCATTTCTCGAAATCACGAAAGGCCAAATTATTGAATATGCGGGCCATCATAATATTGAACCAAGGTTTGATCCGAGCAATGAAAAAGATGACTATGTAAGAAATCGCTTTAGACATGAAGTTCTTCCATTTTTAAAGAAAGAAAATAGAAAGGTTCATGAGCATTTTCAACGATTCAGTGAAGAACTTTATGAAGATGAAGAGTTTTTTCAGAACCTGGTTTCAAGCAAAATGACCGAGGTTTGGATCCATCAGGATAAGGATCAAGCGGTTATTCAGATTGATAAGGTTCTCGCGATGCCTAAACCTTTACAAAGAAGAGCGATTCAACTAATATTAAACTATCTTTATTTGGAGAGACCTTCATCGCTTTCGGCATTACATATTGATCAACTTTTAGTTTTGTTTTTAAATCCTCAACCATCTGCAGAATTGCATCTTCCGGAGGGCCTTATTGCTGAAAAATCATATCAAACTTGCACTTTTAGATTTTTTCGGCAAAAAAGCCATAAATATTCCCTTAAATTACAAATTCCCGGTGAGACTATTCTTCCGAATGGATACAAGATTAAAGCGCACTATATAAAAGAAGAAATTCCAGTCCTTAAAGGAAATCATTCTTTTATACTTCCCGAATCAGCTGTGAAGTTTCCGCTTACAGTCCGAACCAGGAATGAAGGCGAACGGATGGCAGTCAAGGGATTAGGTGGAACTAAAAAGTTGAAGGAGATTTTTATTAATGAGAAGATCCCGATGCTAGAAAGAAATGTGTGGCCGGTCATCATCGATCAAGCTGGAACGGCCATTTGGCTTCCTGGTTTAAAGAAATCGAATGTTGAGCCGGATATAATTTCTGATGAAAAATCTTTAATCTACTTAGAATATAAAAAAGCTTAATTCTTCATGGGGGGCAATTAATTACTATGAC
The DNA here is from genome assembly GCF_033141925.1 of Peribacillus sp. CSMR9. Classification (NCBI taxonomy): domain Bacteria; kingdom Bacillati; phylum Bacillota; class Bacilli; order Caryophanales; family Bacillaceae; genus Peribacillus; species Peribacillus sp. CSMR9. The sequence goes on along the minus strand of NZ_JAOPHO010000068.1, from coordinate 11,728 downwards.
CATGCAAAACGACATTGAAAAAGTGTTAATAACTGAGGAAGAACTACAAAAAAAAATCAGGGAATTGGGTGCGCAGCTTGAAGCTGATTACCAAGGTAAGTTCCCGCTGGCTATCGGAGTGCTGAAAGGCGCCATGCCATTTATGTCAGATTTACTGAAACGCGTGGATACACATCTTGAAATGGACTTTATGGATGTTTCAAGCTATGGTAGCTCTACTGTATCTTCCGGTGAAGTGAAAATCATCAAAGATCTTAATACATCCGTTGAAGGCCGGGATATTTTAATCATCGAAGATATTATCGATAGCGGCTTAACCCTTAGCTATCTTGCGGAACTTTTCCGTTATAGAAAAGCAAAATCAATTAAAATCGTTACCCTATTGGATAAACCAACAGGCAGGAAAGCCGATATCACTCCTGACTATGCCGGATTTATCGTTCCTGATGCATTTGTTGTCGGATATGGTCTTGATTTTGCAGAAAAGTATCGTAATCTCCCGTATATTGGCATATTGAAGCCTGAAATTTACTCGAATTAATCGTTCCTGTTCGAAAGAGAAGACCAGATAAAAACAGCGGTGTTAAATTATTGTAATTCATTAATTTTGTATGATAGTATTTACTATAGTTTGTTTACCCGTGGGAGGAGGTAAGGGATGAATCGGATCTTCCGTAATACCATATTTTATTTACTGATCTTTTTGGTCATCATTGGGATTGTAAGCATCTTTAATAATAACAATGAACCAACAGAGAAAATGACCCAAGATGAATTCTATAAACATTTGGAGAGTGGGGACGTTACAGCACTAACGATGCAGCCCGAAAGCAGTGTGTTTGAAATCACAGGGAAGCTCAAAGGTTATGAGGAAAACAAATACTTTGTGACGTACGTACCTTTCAGTGAATATTCGCAGAGTCGAATTAATGATGCCGTAACTAAGTTGGGTAAAGACATCATCACTGTTGAACCTCCAGAAAAGACAAGTGGCTGGGTGACATTTTTCACTTCAATCATTCCATTTGTAATCATTTTTATCCTCTTCTTCTTTTTACTTAACCAAGCTCAAGGTGGCGGTGGTGGCCGTGTCATGAACTTCGGGAAAAGTAAGGCGAAATTGTATAATGATGATAAGAAAAAAGTACGCTTCAATGATGTTGCCGGAGCGGACGAAGAAAAGCAGGAACTTGTCGAGGTCGTTGAATTCTTAAAAGATCCTCGCAAATATGCCGAGCTTGGAGCCCGTATTCCTAAAGGGGTACTTTTAGTCGGGCCTCCTGGTACAGGTAAAACTTTACTTGCACGGGCAGTAGCTGGTGAAGCCGGTACTCCTTTCTTCTCGATCAGTGGTTCTGATTTTGTTGAAATGTTTGTAGGTGTCGGTGCATCCCGTGTTCGTGATTTGTTTGAAAATGCTAAGAAGAATGCACCATGTATCATCTTTATCGATGAAATTGATGCAGTCGGTCGTCAACGTGGCGCAGGTCTAGGTGGCGGTCACGATGAACGTGAACAAACACTGAACCAACTACTTGTAGAAATGGATGGTTTCGGTGGGAATGAAGGAATCATTATCATCGCTGCGACTAACCGTGCTGATGTATTGGATCCGGCATTATTGCGTCCAGGACGTTTTGACCGTCAAATTACGGTTGGCCGCCCAGATGTTAAAGGCCGTGAAGAAGTATTGAAAGTGCATGCACGTAATAAACCTTTAGCTGAAACGGTTGATTTGAAAGCGATCGCTCAGCGTACACCAGGATTTTCTGGTGCAGATCTTGAAAACTTACTGAATGAAGCGGCGCTTGTCGCTGCCCGTCAAGATAAGAAGAAGATCGACATGTCCGATTTGGATGAAGCTTCGGATCGCGTTATTGCGGGACCTGCTAAGAAAAATCGTGTCATTTCCAAAAAGGAACGGAATATTGTAGCATGGCATGAAGCGGGCCATACCATTATTGGATTGGTTCTTGATGATGCCGAAGTCGTTCATAAAGTTACGATTGTCCCTCGTGGTCAAGCTGGCGGATATGCAGTTATGCTGCCGAAAGAAGATCGTTTCTTCATGACGGAGCCTGAACTGAAAGATAAAATCGTAGGACTTTTGGGTGGCCGAGTATCCGAAGAAGTTACATTCGGAGAAGTGAGTACCGGAGCGCATAATGACTTCCAGCGTGCAACTGGCATAGCTCGAAGCATGGTTATGGAATATGGTATGAGTAAGCTCGGACCTCTTCAATTCGGTAATTCTCAAGGTCAGGTCTTCCTAGGCCGCGATTTTAACAATGATCAAAATTACTCAGATGCAATAGCATATGAAATTGATCTTGAAATTCAACGCATCATCAGGGAAGCTTACGAAAGATGTAAGACGATTCTTACTGAAAATCGTGAAAAACTTGATTTGGTTGCAAAAACCTTGCTTGAAGTGGAAACACTTGATGCTGAACAAATCAAAAGTTTATTCCATAACGGTAAGTTGCCAGAACGGGATTATACCGCTTTGAATGGGAATTTAACTACTGATGAGAATGTCAAGGTGAACATCAATACGAAGAAGGAAGAAAAAGAGGCCCTATTAGATCCATTGGATAAGAGAGGACCTGAGGACCTTGAAATAACGGAGGAAGGATTGAATACTCCTCCAATCAAAGAAGGCACACCTCAAGATCAGCCGCTTTCCTTCCCGAACGAAGATGACAATAAAAAGTCTTAAGTTGACTATAAGAAAAGGGTATTTCCGCCTCGGAAATACCCTTTTCTAACTCTAAAAATGACTTTGGGGACGTAAGATAAAGATGCTGGGATTTTTTTACCTTACGAAAAGCGCGACTAATAGCGTGGGAAATAACAGTGTGGTATGATGTTGGAGAATAATTTACCGGAGTGATGAAACGATGATTTTTGTATTGGATGTTGGGAATACGAATACTGTATTAGGCGTATACGATGAAGATATTTTAAAATATCATTGGCGAATTGAGACTAGCCGTCATAAAACAGAAGATGAGTATGGTATGGTCATAAAGTCTTTACTGCAACATGAGGGTCTTTCGTTTGATCAGTTTGATGGAATCATTATTTCTTCGGTAGTTCCGCCGATTATGTTTGCGCTTGAACGTATGTGTAAAAAATACTTTGGCATTAAGCCGCTTATAGTGGGGCCTGGAATAAAAACTGGATTGAATATTAAATACGAAAATCCCCGTGAGGTGGGAGCGGACCGGATCGTTAATGCTGTTGCAGGCATTCAGGAATATGGAAGCCCTCTCATTATCGTGGATTTTGGCACGGCAACGACATATTGCTACATAAATGAGGATAAACAATACATGGGCGGAGCCATTGCTCCGGGCATAAATATTTCTACAGAAGCACTTTATTCAAAAGCGGCCAAACTTCCAAGGATAGAAATCAGCCGACCTGAAGGAATCATTGGAAAAAATACGGTATCCGCCATGCAGGCTGGTATTTTGTTTGGGTATGTTGGACAGGTTGAAGGAATCGTTAATCGAATAAAGGCGCAAAGTAATCTAGAGCCAACGGTAATAGCGACAGGCGGACTGGCTACTTTAATTGCTAATGAGTCTACTGTGATTGACGTTGTTGAGCCATTTTTAACTTTAAAGGGATTGCAGCTGATTTATAAACGAAATCGTGAACAAGTGAAGAAGTAATTATACAGCATGGAAGGAGCATAACAAATGAAGGATTATCTAATAAAGGCGTTAGGCTATGAAGGACAGGTACGGGCATATGCTGTTTCAACAACTGATACCGTAGGAGAAGCTCAACGACGTCATTATACATGGCCTACTGCTTCCGCTGCCCTTGGGCGTGCAATGACGGCAGGTGTGATGATGGGCGGAATGTTAAAAGGTGAAGAAAAACTGACGATTAAAATTGAGGGCGGTGGCCCGATTGGATCCATCCTGGTCGACAGCAATGCGAAGGGAGAAGTCCGCGGATATGTGACTCACCCGCAAACCCATTTTGATTTGAATGAACAAGGAAAGCTGGATGTCAGGAAAGCGGTGGGGACAGACGGAGTGTTGACTGTAGTGAAAGATATTGGTCTCCGTGATCATTTTTCAGGTCAAGTACCGCTTGTATCGGGGGAATTAGGTGAAGATTTCACTTATTACTTCGCTACTTCCGAACAGGTGCCTTCTTCTGTAGGAGTGGGGGTCCTGGTGAATCCGGATAATTCGATACTTGCAGCAGGTGGATTTATCATTCAATTGATGCCAGGCACATCCGATGATACGATTTCCAAAATCGAGAGTCGTCTAAGCACAATAGCTCCTGTTTCTAAGATGATCCAGAAAGGTCTGACTCCTGAAGAAATCCTAACCGAGATTTTGGGTGAGGGCAATGTGAATATTTTAGAGAAAATGGATGTTGCATTTTCCTGTCAATGTTCAAGGGAAAGAATTGCCAATGCATTGATTAGCCTTGGACAAGATGAGATCCGGGATATTATTGAGACAGAGGGACAAGCGGAGGCACAATGCCATTTTTGTAATCAGACCTACCAATTCTCGAAGGAAGATCTCGAGGAACTAGAAGCAGAAACCAAAAAATAATTTACGGGGGATAAGGGTTTTGCCTAAACAAAAGCTTCGGGCGATTATTGCCGGCCTTGCATTGTTGAACCTGTTGACCATCATAATCTTTGTCATAAAACCGTTGATCATTTCAAAATCCGTCATTGGGCAGGAAACAGTCGCAAAGGTTGGTTCCAAGGATATTTCCCGGGAAGCATGGATTAATGAACTCGAAAAAAGGTATGGGGAAGATGTACTTGAGGAAATGGTCGATAAAGAGGTAGTGAAACAGGCAGCGGAAAAATACAAAGTGAAAACTTCGGATGAAGAGATCGATCGGGAACTTAAAATGATGAAAACAATGTATGGAACTGCCGGTCAGACTCTTAATAAAAGTACGGATCAATTGAGGCAGGAAATTCAGTCTAGTCTACTCCTTGAAAAGCTCCTCACAAAGGATGTTTCGGTTTCCGAAACGGCAATGCAGAATTACTATGATAATAATAAGGATATTTACCGAATCCCTACTACTTTCCATATTTCCCATATTACCTTGTCTACAAAAAAGCAGGCGGACCAAATCATACGTGAACTGGAGAAAGGTGTCTCCTTTAATGTCTTAGCGATGGAAAAATCCCTTGATGAATTCACTGCCAATCAGGGAGGCGACATGGGTTATATATCGCAGGATAATGAGCAAGTCTCCAAGGAATACATTGCCGCTGCCGAGAAATTGAAGGCTAAAAAGTGGAGTGAGCCAATACAAACGGAAGATGGTTGGGCCGTTATCTATCTGCATGAAAAAATAGAGGGCAAGCAGTATAAATATGAAGAAGTTAAAGATAAGATTCACCGCCAAATAGCTCTTGAACAGATTCAGGCACCGGTCTCCGGGAAGATTTTCTGGGATGAATTTAATGTAGAATGGTTTTATGGATTGAAAGAACAAAAGTAGGTCAATGGATTGTGTGAAAATTTAGAATATAGTATATAATCATTGACAATGAACCATTAAAACTGGTAACTTTAATTAATAAAACCAATAAACATACTCGGTATTGAAATGATAAGGAGTGGAGAAAATGGCACGTATAGCTAATTCTGTAATCGATTTAATTGGACAAACACCTATTGTGAAGTTAAACAAGCTTCAAAATGAAAACAGTGCAGATATTTATTTGAAACTTGAGTATTTTAACCCAGGCAGTAGTGTAAAAGACCGTATCGCCCTTGCGATGATCGAAGCAGCAGAAAAAAACGGTAACCTTAAGCCAGGTGATACGATCATTGAACCTACAAGCGGAAATACCGGAATAGGACTAGCGATGGTAGCGGCAGCCAAAGGCTATAAATCAATCCTGGTCATGCCGGAGACAATGAGCCTGGAACGCCGTAACTTGCTTCGCGCTTATGGGGCAGAGTTAGTTCTTACACCTGGTCCAGAAGGAATGAAGGGAGCAATCGCTAAGGCAACTGAGCTGTCTAAAGAAAAAGGTTACTTTATTCCGCAGCAATTCGAGAATGAAGCCAACCCTGAAGTTCATCGTAACACTACTGGCCCTGAAATTGTTGAAGCCTTTGGTGATGAAGGTCTGGATGCATTCGTTGCCGGAATCGGTACTGGCGGAACCATTACTGGTGCTGGTGAAGTCCTGCGTGAAAAATATCCTGACATTAAAATTTACGCTGTTGAGCCTGCGGATTCTCCTGTATTATCCGGTGGGACCCCGGGGCCCCATAAAATCCAAGGAATCGGTGCAGGCTTCGTTCCAAGTATTTTAAATACAGATCTCTATGACGAAATCATTCAAGTCAATACAGAAGAATCGTTCGATTACGCCCGTAGAGCAGCAAAAGAGGAAGGAATTCTTGGCGGAATTTCTTCTGGAGGCGCAATTGCTGCGGCTATTAAAGTGGCTGAAAAACTGGGAAAAGGCAAAAAGGTCCTTGCTATCATACCAAGTAATGGTGAACGTTACTTGAGTACACCATTATATAACTTTGAGTGAGACCAGATACTAAATGAGAAGCAAAGTTCCTTATGGGCTTTGCTTTTCTTTTTGTAGAAAAGTCTGCGAAGTATTTCTAATCTTCACGGAGGGTTGCACTATACCTATGTAAATGGGTAAACTCGTATATATAGATTTCTTTAGGCGAAGGAGAACGTTGGATGTCATTAGCTGAAGTATCAAAAATAACATGCGGTTCATTTGATTTGGATTATAGCAAGAAAACTTTAATTATGGGGATTTTGAATGTTACGCCGGACTCCTTTTCGGATGGCGGGAAATATAATCGGGTAGATGCTGCTTTGAAGCATGCCGAACAGATGGTCAACGACGGAGCGGATATTTTGGACGTAGGCGGAGAGTCCACCCGTCCTAACTATGAGAGAATATCGGATGAGGAGGAGATTGAGAGAGTAGCCCCGATTATTGAGGCCATTTCCCGTAATATTGAGATACCAATATCGGTCGATACGTATAAATCAAGAGTTGCGGAAGAGGCAGTAAAAGCAGGAGCCCATATATTAAATGATATTTGGGGAGGAAAAGCCGATTCCTTGATGGCGAAGGTTGCGGCGGAATATAAGGTGCCGATTATCTTGATGCATAACAGGGATAATATGGGTTATGGACATTTTGTTCGGGATGTACTTCAAGATTTATTCGAAAGCATCATGTTGGTAAAGGATGCGGGAGTCAAGGACGAAAACATCATTCTCGATCCAGGCATTGGATTTGCGAAAGATTTAAAGTTAAATTTGGAAATGATGAGGAATCTTGATAAGCTGGTATCATTAGGTTATCCTGTGCTGCTTGCGACATCAAGAAAGTCCATGATTGGACATGTTCTGGACCTGCCGCCTAGTGAGCGGATGGAAGGCACTGCCGCTACAATCTGCCATGGCATTCAGCAAGGCTGTCAAATGGTTCGCGTGCATGATGTGAAGGAAATGGCACGGACTGCAAAGATGATGGATGTTCTTTTAGGAAAAGGTGAATGAAATGGATAAGATATATGTGAATAAAATGGAGTTTTACGGTTATCATGGAGTTTTTCCGGAAGAAACGAAGCTTGGTCAGCGGTTTAAAGTGGATTTAATCGTCCAGACTGATTTAGCCAATGCTGGGAAGAGTGACAACCTTGAAGACTCAATCAACTATGGCGAGTTATATGAAGTGTGTAAAAGTGTTGTTGAGGGAGAACCTTTTAAGTTAGTGGAAGCTGTTGCTGAAAAAATTGCTTCTGAACTACTTAATAAATATTCTTCCATCGAGACATGCACCGTGAAGGTATATAAACCAGATCCTCCTATAGCGGGGCACTATGACTCGGTAGCTATAGAAATTGTAAGGGGACGCTGATTGTGGTAAATATTGCTTACCTTTCTATAGGATCGAACTTAGGGGATCGCCTTGATACTTTCCGAACGGCTTTCCAATTATTGTCTGAAAACCCGCATATCCAGTTGGCGGCCTGCTCTTCTTTATATGAAACAGACCCGATAGGATATGCCGACCAGGACTGTTTTTTAAATGCTGTCCTTAAAGTGAAAACTGATTTAGAACCAGAGGAATTACTTCACGCCTGTATGAAAATCGAAACCGATTTAGGGAGAAAAAGGGAAATCAGGTGGGGTCCCCGTACTTTAGACCTTGACATTTTGTTATATAATAATGAAAATATTGAGACAGAGATTCTTTCAGTCCCGCACCCTCGTATGCACGAGAGGGCTTTTGTTATCGTGCCTTTAATGGAAGTGGACCCTGATATTAGGCTTCCGCACATGCATGCACCTTTGAGCGACTTGCTTGAACAGATTCCGGATAAAGAAGGAGTTCGATTATGGAAGGTGAAAAATGGGGAAGGCGCATTCGCGCTTTTCGAAAGTTAAAGGGTTATACACAGGAAGGCTTTGCGAGAGAAATAGGCGTTTCCGTTTCCTTGTTGGGGGAAGTTGAAAGAGGGAACCGAAACCCTTCAGAGGCATTTTTACTGGAAGTGGCGGATATCCTTCATGTTTCCATTGAGGAGCTTCAACCTCCTGAGGATAAATGAAAGAATGTTATAGGAGGTCACACGTGTTAAAAATAGGCGATATAGAAATGAAAAATCCGGTAGTGCTAGCACCGATGGCCGGAGTCTGTAACTCGGCATTCCGCTTAACGGTCAAGGAATTTGGTGCTGGTCTAGTTTGTGCGGAGATGGTCAGTGACAAAGGAATCGTTCTTCAAAATGCCAAAACGCTGAATATGCTTTATATAGATGAAAGAGAAAAACCATTAAGTTTGCAAATCTTTGGCGGCGAAAAGAAATCCTTGGTCAAAGCTGCTCAATTCGTTGATAAGAATACAAATGCCGACATCATTGATATCAATATGGGCTGCCCTGTCCCGAAAATCACGAAATGTGATGCAGGGGCGAAATGGCTTCTAGACCCGAATAAAATTTATGAGATGGTTTCCGCGGTTGTTGATGCTGTCGAAAAGCCTGTAACCGTGAAAATGCGCATTGGCTGGGATGAAGAGCATGTGTTTGCGATTGAAAATGCTCAGGCAGTTGAACGCGCGGGTGGTAAAGCCGTTTCCATGCATGGGAGAACCCGGGTTCAAATGTATGAAGGAAAAGCTAACTGGGACATCATTCGTGAAGTGAAGAAATCGCTCAATATTCCCCTTATCGGGAATGGAGATGTGGAAACGCCACAGGATGCTGAACGTATGTTGAAGGAAACCGGAGTCGACGGTGTCATGATCGGCCGTGCAGCTCTAGGTAACCCGTGGATGATTTACCGGACTGTAAAATATTTAGAAACGGGTCAACTGATGGATGAACCTACAGTTCGTGAAAAGATGGATGTTTGTGTACTTCACATGGATCGTCTGATTGCACTGAAAAACGAAAACGTCGCTGTCCGTGAAATGCGTAAGCATGCTTCTTGGTACCTAAAAGGTGTTAAAGGGAATGCCAAGGCACGTAAAGGGATCAACGATTGTGAAACAAGGGAAGATGTCGTGAGCCTTCTTTATGGAATGGTCGATGATATTGAAGCGAAGGAAATGAACATTCAAATGGTCTGATGTTGACTTCGCCTTCCTGTTTTCCTATAATACGCATATCTTAAACTGCCATTAAACCTGGCAGTTTTTATATATACATAAAGAAGTTTTTAAGATAAAAAGCTGTTGAATTCTCGTACTTTATGTAAGAATAAATACGTATGCAAAAGAATTTCTGATAAATTATATAAAGCTTTTATTAATAAAGATGGAGATGATTTTCGTGAGTCATGAAGAATTGAATGACCAACTGCAAGTGAGACGCGATAAAATGCAGGCCATGATTGATAATGGACAAGACCCATTCGGGAGCAGATTCGAGCGCACACATAACACTCAAGAGATAGTTAGTGCTTATGGGGAATTAGAAAAAGAAGATCTTGAAGAAAAAGAAATTGAAGTTACGATCGCTGGCCGGGTAATGACTAAGCGTGGAAAAGGGAAAGCGGGATTTGCCCATATTCAGGATATTAGCGGCCAAATCCAAATCTACGTCCGTTTAGATAAAATAGGTGAAGATGCTTACCAAATTTTCAACCAAACGGATCTGGGCGATATCGTAGGGGTCACTGGTGTAATTTTCAAAACGAAAGTCGGGGAACTTTCCATTAAAGCTAAAGAATATGTGTTCCTTGCTAAAGCGCTTCGCCCATTACCTGATAAATTTCATGGTCTAAAGGATGTTGAAGAGCGTTATCGGAAACGTTATGTTGATTTAATTACAAATGAGGAAAGTAAAAACACGTTGATCATGCGCAGTCGTATTGTACAAGCCATGAGACGATATCTTGATGATCATGGATACCTTGAAGTAGAGACGCCTCTATTGCACTCTGTTGCTGGTGGAGCTGCTGCACGGCCTTTCCTTACTCATCATAATGCATTGGATATGTCTTTGAATTTAAGGATTGCCATCGAGCTTCATCTAAAACGCTTAATCGTTGGCGGATTAGAGAAAGTTTATGAAATAGGACGGGTTTTCAGGAATGAAGGAGTATCTACAAGACACAATCCGGAATTCACATTGATTGAATTATACGAGGCATATGCTGATTACCAAGATATCATGAGTTTAACGGAAAACCTGATTGCCCATATAGCACAAGAAGTTCTGGGGACGACTACCATCCAGTATGGGGAGTATGAAATAGAGTTAAAACCGGAATGGAAAAGACTTCACATGGTTGATGCTGTAAAAGAATATACAGGTGTGGACTTCTGGACTCAAATGAGTAAAGAAGAAGCCCAACAGCTTGCTAAAGATAACGGAATTGAAGTTAAGGAATCCATGGAATTTGGTCATATTGTAAATGAGTTCTTTGAACAGAAGGTTGAAGATAAGTTAATTCAACCTACATTCATTTATGGACATCCAGTGGAAATCTCTCCGTTAGCAAAGAAAAACCCGGAAGATTCCCGTTTTACCGATCGTTTTGAGTTATTCATTGTGGGTAGGGAGCATGCAAATGCCTTCACGGAACTTAATGACCCTATTGATCAACGTCAACGCTTTGAAGCACAATTAAAAGAACGAGAGCAAGGTAATGATGAGGCTCATGAAATGGATGAAGATTTCTTGGAGGCTTTAGAATACGGAATGCCGCCAACTGGCGGATTGGGAATTGGTGTTGACCGTTTGGTTATGCTATTGACCAATTCTCCTTCTATACGTGACGTGCTGTTATTCCCGTTAATGAGACACCGCTAATAATGTAAGGTAATTAATGATTGCAGGGCCGAATTCGGACGGCTGGGATTCAGGAGTGTAGCTCATGATCCCGGTAAGTTCAATTCGGTTTTTGTTTTTTAATTATAATTTCATGTCTTTTAATTGATTGGATTCTAGGGTTGGAAAGAAAAACAACATTATCTCAAAAAAACTTTATAAAAGGTATTGCGCAGTTAACGTAATGGTGTTATATTTATATCTGTCGTTACGAACGAGTTGCAAACGGATTACAAACTCTAAAAAAAGTTTTAAAAAGTTGTTGACTCAGAGTGGTGAAAATGTTATTATTAATAAGCTGTTCCGAAAGACATTGCTCTTTGAAAACTGAACAAAACAAAGCGCCAACGTTAAATTTTAAGTGAGCACACACTATCAAAAAAGCAAAA
>NZ_JAOPHO010000067.1:0-17978 GCF_033141925.1 Peribacillus sp. CSMR9 | reverse complement strand
ACACGAATGGCTTCATGAATATAAGGAAGGGGCAGTTCGTAAAAACACCTTGGAACTTCACGAGGTAAATATCAAAAACCATATCCTTCCACATTTTAAGAATATTTTATTAAGCGATGTTATGCCTGTTATGTATCAAAAGTTTCTAAATAACATACATGAAGCGGGCTATAGTCGTAGAACGGTAGAAATTATTCACAGTACAATGTCAAACGCTATGAGTAAAGCCGTTACAATTGGGAAAATACAGAAAAACCCTTGTATAGGAGTGACTATCAAAGGGAAACCAAAAGAAAAAGGAATTAAATATTTGGAAAGCGATCAGATTCTTCCCCTCTTTCTACAAACCGCACATCAATATGGCTACAATTATTGGATATTTTTCCGTCTGCTTATCGAAACAGGAATGCGTAAAGGCGAAGCAGCTGCATTGCAATGGACCGATATTGATCTAAAAGAACAAACCATTTGTATTTCAAAAACTCTAGATTTTACAGCTAAATCCAAGCAAGATCTGTTCGGTAATACAAAAACATTTAATTCTAAGCGGGTTATTTCCATTAGCCAGACACTCACTCAAGTACTTCAACATCACCTACGGCATCAAAACCAACATAAGCTAGCCTTGAATGATTTATATCACCATGATCTAAATCTAGTTCTTTGCAGGGATGATGGCAGCTCCATGCCAAAGTCTACCTTATTTAACGCATTCAGCCGCATCTTAAAAAGGGCTGAGTTGCCTTCTCTTCCCATCCATTCCCTCCGTCATACACATGCAGTGCTTCAGCTAGAAGCTGGAGCGGATATGAAATATATTCAGAAAAGATTAGGTCATGGCAGCGTTGCTATAACTTCTGATGTATACGCACATATAAGCAAAAAACTCGAAAAGAAAAACATAGACAAGTTTGAGGAATACACAAAGGGAATAATCGATTAATTTTTTTTGCTGAATTTGGTGGGCAAATGGTGGGCAAATATCCACTTCATTTAAATAACTTAGATTTGCCCACCAAATAAAAAACCCCTGACACCAAAGGTGCCAAGGGTTTGAGATATTAATACATTGACATATATTGTTCGCGTTCCCATGGGTGAACTTGTGTGCGGAACATATCCCACTCGATTTCTTTTGCTTCGATGAAGTGTTCAAGTAAGTGTTCACCGAGTGCTGATTTGATGACTTCATCAGCTTTTAATGTTTCCAATGCAGCATATAAAGTAGCTGGAAGATCAACGATGCCTACTTCTTCACGTTCTTCTTTATTCATAACATAGATGTTGCGATCAACTGGAGCTGGAGGAGTCAAGTCGTTTTTGATGCCGTCAAGTCCAGCTTTCAGTATAACAGCAAGTGCCAGGTATGGGTTTGCTGCTGGATCGACACTACGTACCTCTACGCGAGTACTCACTCCGCGTGAAGCTGGGATACGAATTAATGGGCTGCGGTTTTTAGCAGACCATGCAACATAACAAGGAGCTTCGTAACCAGGAACTAGACGTTTATATGAGTTAACAGTAGGGTTTGTTACCGCAGTGAAGCTTGGGGCATGCTTAATGACACCTGCGATAAATTGCTCAGCTGTTTTACTTAATTCCAATTTTCCTTCTGTATCATAAAATGCATTTTGGTTTCCTTTGAATAATGAAACGTTACAGTGCATACCAGATCCATTAACACCGAACAATGGCTTTGGCATGAAAGTTGCGTGTAAACCATGTTTACGGGCAATCGTCTTTACAACCAATTTAAATGTTTGGATGTTATCACATGCTGAGATTGCATCCGCATATTTAAAGTCAATTTCATGTTGTCCTGGAGCTACTTCATGGTGGGATGCTTCAATTTCAAATCCCATTTCTTCAAGCTCAAGAACGATATCACGACGGCAGTTTTCTCCTAGGTCAGTAGGTGCAAGGTCAAAGTATCCGCCTTTATCATTCAATTCTAGAGTAGGCTCGCCTGCTGCGTCCAGTTTGAATAAGAAGAATTCAGGCTCAGGTCCAAGATTGAAATCTGTGAAGCCCATTTCTCTTGCTTCTGCAAGAACACGTTTTAGGTTAGCACGGGGATCCCCATCAAAAGGTGTTCCATCCGTATTGTAAATATCACAGATCAAACGTGCGACTTTACCTTTTTCGGAAGTCCAAGGGAAGATAACCCATGTATTTAAATCAGGAAATAGGTACATATCAGACTCTTCGATACGGACGAAGCCTTCAATGGAAGATCCGTCAAACATCATTTTATTATCAAGTGCTTTTTCCAATTGACTGACTGGGATTTCAACGTTTTTAATCGTCCCTAAAATGTCGGTAAACTGTAAACGAATGTACTTAACATTTTCTTCTTTCGCTAAACGAGTGATGTCTTCACGTGTGAACTTTGCCAATTTTTATTCCCCCTAATAATCATTCATAAAATCATATTTTTTATTGAAAAAAACGAGACATATCCCCTTGTCGAAGAGATGTTCGATGCTTACTTCCTTGTAAAAGCTCGGCACGCAGAAGCTTGCGAAGCTCCTCATCACTAAGGTCACGTCTTATTTTTTCCGCTTGTTCTAAATCTTGAGTAGGTAAATTCTGTTCCTTTACAGTGAAAATTTTTTTTATGCCGGCCAGATTGACTCCTTGTTCGATTAAGTCTTTAATCTCAAGCAGTCGATCGATATCGTTTAAAGAAAAAACCCGACGATTTCCATCTGTTCTCATAGGAGTAATAAGTTGATGCTCTTCGTAATACCGAATTTGGCGTGCAGACAACTCAGTTAGCTGCATGACGATTCCGATGGAAAAAAGAGGCATAGAACGCCGAATGTTGTTGCCGCTCATTCTTAGCATCCTCCTTTGTTTATCTTAAAATAATCATATACTATGTTATTAAACATGTCAATCTGATGTTACATTTTATGACGTCATTTTTTTCAGAAGAGTTAAATGATTTGTAACTACTCAAATATTACGACTATTGTTTATGGGAGGAATCCATTGATTTGGACTCCCATTACGTAAATTACATATTCTCTTTTACAGTTGAATCAGTTTTTTATCCATCAATGCATTCACAGCGGTCAATACTGCTATTTTAACATGGGCATAGGTCAAGCCGCCTTGAACGTAGGCAACATACGGTGCCCTTGTTGGACCATCTGCCGTCAGTTCAATGCTGGCTCCCTGTATAAAGGTGCCCGCAGCCATGATTACATCGTCTTCATATCCTGGCATATATGCAGGATATGGTGTCACGTGCGAATTGATTGGCGATGCATATTGGATGGCTTGACAGAAGGCAACCATTTTATCCCGGTCATCAAATTGAACAGATTGAATCAAATCTGTACGCTTCGCATCCCATTTAGGATATGTATTCATACCGATTTTTTCTAAAAACGCAGCTGTGAACATGGCTCCTTTTACAGCTTGGCCCACGACATGCGGTGCAAGGAAGAAACCTTGGTACATTTCCTGCAGACTATAAAGGGAAGCACCTGCTTCAGCCCCTATTCCAGGTGATGTTAATCGATAAGAGCACGCTTCAACAAGGCCCTTTTTACCAACAATATATCCACCGGTTTTCACTATCCCGCCACCTGGGTTTTTAATCAGTGAACCAGCCATTAAATCTGCTCCGACATGACATGGCTCTAGTGTTTCAACAAACTCTCCATAGCAATTGTCCACGAACACGACGATTTTCGGATTAATGGCTTTAACAAAGGAAATCATTTCCTTAATCTCTTCAATCGTAAAGGAAGGGCGTGTAGCATACCCTTTTGACCGTTGTATACCGATCATCTTAGTATTTGGTTGAATGGCTTGTTTAACGGCGTCGAAATCAACGGATCCCGCTTCCGCTAATGGAACGGCCTTATAGCTGATTTGAAAATCGCGCAAAGATCCGATACCCGATCCCCTAATACCGACAATCTCTTCCAAAGTATCATACGGCTTTCCAGTTATGTATAACAATTCATCACCCGGGCGCAATATGCCGAACAGTGCAGTGGAGATGGCGTGTGTGCCTGAAATAATTTGCGGGCGTACCAATCCAGCTTCCGCACCAAAAACATCTGCATATATCAATTCAAGCGTATCGCGGCCCGTATCATCATATCCATACCCTGTTGTCGGGATGAAATGGGAATCACTCACCCTATGTGCTTGAAAACTTTGTAATACACGAAATTGATTTTCTTCAATTCGTTCGTCGACTTGCTTATGTAACGGAGAAATCATTGCTTCCACGTCCTGGGCAATGTTTTTCAACACTTCTCCATTTGTTAACTGCTGATACATCAAACTTCCCCTTTATAATGAATATTTCTCAAGCTGCCCGGTTAATGGATGATCAGCTAGACAAAAACCTTTGCATTCATATCTTTCCGATTCTTCATTAAAGGAGAGAGTGCGCAATATGGTTTCATTTTTCAGCTGTGATAATAGTTTACCCTCACTCGACGGCAGGAAAACATAATACGGGACCATTTCTTCAATCACGCATTTTTCAATTTCTTCCATAATTTGATTCAAGTCCGATTGTTCATAGGCACTGATCATTAATGAAGCATGACTGGAAGACCTAACAAAATCAGCATGAATCCGATCTTTCTTATTATACAACGTTAGCTGTGGAATGGAAGGGACTTCTAAGTCATTTAGCAAATCCTGCACCGTTTTCTGATGATTAAAGTAATCTGTACTTGAGGAATCGACCACATGGAGCAATAGGTCAGCTTCTTTCACTTCTTCCAGAGTCGAGCGGAATGCGGCGATTAAAGATGTCGGCAAATCTTGAATGAATCCTACCGTATCCGTCAGCAGCACGGTAAATCCGCTGGGAAGAATCGCTTTTCGTGTCATGGGATCCAGAGTAGCGAATAACTGGTTCTCTTCGAATGAATCCGCCTCCGTCAAACGGTTGAACAGCGTCGATTTACCTGCATTCGTGTATCCCACTAGGGCAATTTGAAAGGTCTTATTACGTTTCCTTCTATCACGATAGCGTTCACGATGCTTGACAATGCCACTTAATTGTTGCTTGATTTCATCTATTTTCCCACGAATGTGGCGACGGTCGCTTTCCAGCTTCGTTTCTCCAGGGCCCCTGGTTCCGATTCCGCCTCCAAGCCTGGACATCGCGGTCCCCTGTCCGACCAAACGCGGTAATAAATATTGGAGCTGAGCAAGTTCAACCTGCAGCTTCCCTTCCCTGGAACGCGCCCGCTGAGCAAATATATCTAATATAAGCTGTGTCCGGTCAATGATCCTTGCCTCCAATTGTTTCGAAAGGTTCCGAATCTGGCTCGGGGATAGTTCATCATTAAAGATAAATAAATCCGGCTCAAGCTCCTCTTCCAGTTTTCGAAGCTCCTCCACTTTTCCTTTTCCTATATATGTAGCTGGATCGACGCTTTCCCTTTTCTGGGTGATGGTCATTAACACCTCACCATTCGCCGTCTTCGCCAATGAAGCCAGCTCATCGAGTGAATATTCAAAACGTTCAGTAGGCTCTGTTGTTTGACACCCAATCAACACGGCCGTTTCCTTTGATGATTCTTCCAAATCATGCACCACCTTCTTGAAGATTTCAGTTAATCATAACAAAAAAATGGACTATATAAAAATTTCCTTAAAACAAAGCTTTTACCGTTTTAAAAATTCCGATAACATGCTAAAATCAAATTTGACTTTACCATCAAAATCGAAAAGACATAGAGGGAATTCATATGACATGGGAAGTATTAAGCATCATAGGTACGATTGCATTCGCCATTAGCGGAACCATCATTGCCATGGAAGAAGAGTATGATATTTTAGGAGTTTATATTTTAGGAATCATAACCGCTTTTGGCGGAGGGGCAATTCGGAACCTGCTGATTGGTGTCCCCGCTTCAACGTTATGGGATCAAAGTTTCTATTTTGCCATCGCTATAGTAACCATCACCATCGTTTTTGTATTCCCTACAAATCTTTCAAGACACTGGGATAGATGGGGAAACCTCAGTGATGCCATTGGCCTTTCTGCCTTTGCCATCCAAGGCGCGATGTATGCCGTGGAACTTAATCATCCAATGAGTGCCATCATTGTATCTGCGGCATTAACCGGGTGCGGAGGCGGGATACTTCGTGACGTACTGGCCGGAAGAAAGCCATTGGTCTTCAGAAAAGAAATCTACGTAGTATGGGCCATCATAGCAGGCTTGGTTTTAGGCAGTGGTGTATTATCCCAGTCTTGGCAGCTTTATTCACTCTTCGCTGTCATTACGATATTGCGAGTCCTTTCTTACACTAATAATTGGCATCTCCCTAATAAAAAATGGGTGCCTAAAACATAAATTTGAAAAGCCCGCCATTTTGGTGGGCTTTTCCATGTCATTCTTTCTCATCATCCTCAAAAATCAAATCTTGGCTGGTTAGGGTCAGTAAATCGGCTTTTTCAAAAGAATCCTCCAGTAAAAGCCGCATCGCCTGTGCCCTGATCGACTTTTCAAGAACATTTCGGATATAACGTCCGTTAGAAAATGAAATCGGTCCCCGGAATGAACGTAATATGATTAAATGTTCTTTTAATTTCCTTTCGGCCTCCCGATTCATTAGATATTCCCTTTCCTGCAGCATCCGATCGGCTATTTCCATTAACTGATCAATCGTATAATCCGGAAAGTCAACAACAAGCGGGAACCTGGAATGTAGGCCAGGATTTAGGCTAAGGAAATAATCCATTTCCCTTGAATATCCAGCAAGGATCAAAATGAATTCGTGTTGACGATCCTCCATGTGCTTGACAAGCGTATCTATGGCTTCTTTACCAAAATCCTTTTCGCCGCCCCTTCCCAAGGAATAGGCTTCATCAATAAATAAGATCCCGCCAATGGCCTTTTTAATTAAATCCCTTGTCTTTTGGGCAGTATGACCAATGTATTCCCCGACCAAATCTGCCCTCTCCGCTTCAATTAAATGCCCTTTCGATAGTACATTCATTTTTTGAAACAACTTACCTATTAAACGTGCAACCGTTGTTTTCCCAGTTCCGGGATTTCCTTTAAACATCATATGCAGCGCTTGCCGGCCAGTCTTCAGCCCCTTTTCCTCACGTTGTTTATTGATGTAAATCCAGGCATATATTTCTTTTATCATCCGTTTCATTTCTTCCATTCCGACCAGCGATTTCAGGTCATCTTCAATCTCTTTCAACGCTACATGCTGGTGGGGGATTTCTTGCACCAAAATTTCTTTTATCGGCAGATCCTTTTGTAGCGCTTTTCTGTTTTCCGCATTAAACACAATATTGATTTGCCCGTTATTTTTCATACGGATCGGTTGTTCCAATGCATTCACCTCTCCATCTTGGACCCCTTACTCCACAATTTCCATTAGATTTATGATGGTAATAGGCATATGTAACATAGCCAAAACTTCCCCATCGGAAAATTCATTATTTCTTTTCGTGAATACCAAAGATTTCAGTTTAATTAGCCATATTCCTTTTCTAACGGCGACTTATTCTGAGAGGATTTTTTCCTAAGAGGTTTTTTTACGACAAGTTTCATTCCCATCCACCAATTATTTATGTGGGATTGTCATTTCCTGCGGTTTCCCGGAAAATAATCCGTCCCTTATATATATTCAAAACAGGTACGTAAAATTATCGATTCTTTGAAAAAGAAACGTACCGTGCATACAAAAAAAACAGGCCGCAATAAGCGAAACCTGTTTTTCACATTCATATATATGATTATTCCTTCACTTCGTAATCAATCTGAACATTACGCTGTGGAGCGAATGTAGAAATCGCATGTTTATAGACTAACTGCTGTTTGCCCTCTGATTCAAATAAAACGGTAAAATTATCGAACCCTTTTACTTGTCCTCTAATCTGGAACCCGTTTAATAAAAATACCGTCACATACGTACCATCTTTCCGTAATTGATTAAGAAACTGATCTTGAATATTTACTGATTGTTTCATGTATTAGTCCTCCTCTTTTCTCTCTAAATTTATGTATTCGCCTTCATTGAAAAGCTTTCCTGCAATAAATCCAGATATTTCATGTATTTTTTTTGGAAAACCCTCGAGATCGGTCATATTAAACCAATTTACATCCATTTTATTCCGAAACCAAGTCAATTGCCTTTTTGCATATCTACGGGAGTTTTGCTTTAAAGTCTCAACCGCTTCATCCAATGAAGCTTTTCCATCAAAAAAATCATAGATTTCTTTATAGCCTATAGCCTGGATTGATTGGCAATCCCTCAAACCTTTTTCGTGAAAGGACTCCACCTCTTGAATCAGCCCTTCTTCTACCATCCCATCAACACGTTGATCGATACGTCGGTACAACTTCTCACGTTCCATTGTCAATCCAATGATGCATGTATCATATTTAAATTCAGTAGGCTGTTCTTTCAGCTGCTCACTCATCGTTTTACCTGTACAATGATAAATCTCAAGTGCTCTGATCACCCTTCTAACATTATTAGGATGAATCCGATTCGCGCTTTCTGGGTCAACGCTGCGTAATTGTTCAAAAACTGGATCGATCCCAAACTCCCTTACCTGTTTTTCGAGTCCATCCCTATAAACAGGGTCTGATGGCGCTTCCGAAAATTGATAATCATGGATGACCGATTGTATGTATAATCCTGTTCCACCGACGATAATTGGGAGTTTACCTCTGCTCTGGATATCCCCGATACAAGCATTAGCGCGCTCCTGGAACTCTGCTGCACTAAATGGTTCATCAGGGTCCTTAATATCAATTAAATAATGGGGAACCCCTTCTGTTTCTTCCCTTTTGATTTTTGCAGTCCCAATATCCATCCCTTTATAAACCTGCATCGAATCTCCGCTGATAATTTCACCATTAAATAACTTTGCCATCTCAATGCTCATCTTAGTCTTGCCAACAGCAGTCGGTCCAATGATAACGAGAAGTTTTCCTTTTTGTTGTTTCACATTCTCACTGCCTTATATGATTTTTTCCTATCTTATCATAATCTCGATGAAAGCAGCTAAACATCTACCCATTATGTCCAATTCAGATTCTTTTATTCACCTCTTTTCCCGGAATAATCGCCATCTTGAAATCCCTTTATTCACATTCAATTGTGACCATTATACCTTCATTTATCCATATAGATCAGCTTTATAATATAGATGAAGTCCCCAGTTCCATTTGCCGCATTAGACCAAGTAATAGCGAAACCAGCTGGGACTAATGGAGAAAAATAAGCATGATAAAGGCCTTTCAACAAATTACAAGATAATCAAAAATAACTAAAAAAGGGTATGATTCCTTCTGCATTTTGAGGAATCATACCTTCCTTATCATTGCGCTTCCCTTTTGATTTACAGTTCACAGCACATTCTTCCATTTACGGGTATCATCATCGTAACGGTCGTTTCTTTTTCAGTGGATTGTACATGAATCTCTCCATCATATCTGTTCACTAAGTCTTTAACGATGAACAATCCTTGTCCGCGAACTTTACCCTTTTGTGCCTTTTTTGTTGAAAATCCGCTGGTGAATATATTCTCCTGATCTAAAGTGGAAATCATTGGCCCGGTGTTCGTGACCATAAACGTATACTTTTGATCATCAGCGTTACATGCAATATTCATTCGGCGTTCTTGCTCGGGCAATTCAATTGTTGCTTCAATTGCATTATCGATAACATTGGATAATAATTTTATCAAATCGATTGTTTTGACCCGATTGAAAGATTTGGGTGAAACATCAATTTCTATATCGATGTTATAATTCTGTGCCGATAGCCTTTTTGTCTCTAATAGGACAGATAAGCCCGGATGAATCACATCCAATTTCATCGATTCTATCGAATGCACTTCTTTTGAAAGGCCAGTTAAATAATCGAGTGCTTTTGCGTTCTCCCCTAATTTAAGCAGTCCATGTATCACCTGAATATGATTGGAAAAATCATGCCTTAATGAGCGGACTGAAGCAATGAGCGATTGAAATTCCGATTGATATGTATCTTCCGTATCCCCCACTTCACGTGTCAGTTCTTTTTGATACCATTTTTGAATGACAAAAAAGGTAAATAGCAACATGATGACAAATCCCCCGTTATAAACAAGGATGGCGATGCTGCTTTTCAATACCTTTCCGTTAATGGCATTAATATCCTCTGCACTCACATCAATGCCCAAAAAACCAATAATGGTGCCATCTTGATTTTTTATTGGCACCCCCACAGTCAAATACTCCCCATATTCCGGATCTTCCAGAATCCCGGTAATAAAGCTTTTACCTTCATACGCCTGTTCGACCTGCTCCGACGGAACAGTACATACACCACCGATAGGAAAATCCCCTTTATGATCTTTAGAAAATCCGGTAATCATAGCTTTAGATACTCTCGGATTATCAACCATGATGGTATAAACATACAATGCCCCGATTTTTTCACGGGCATCCTCTAAATAAGCTTTTATATCCATATATTCCTGGCTATTTACTTGGTTATTAAGAAATCGTTGATATGCCTCTATATCCATTGAGTCAGCAATAGACCTGGCAGTTACCAAGTTTTGATTAGCAACGGATTTTTGCACAGAATTTTTAATGCTTAAATAAGTAGAAAACATATTTAGAAGAATGAAGACAATTAATAAAAGAATGGTCAAATAAAGAAATGCCCTTAACTTTTTATTTTTCATAGGATTAAACTTACCTCGTCTCTAGCAGCTAAAAGTTAACGAACCTTTTATGAGTTTACTATATAAAGGGGAAAAGTAATAGAAAAGAATCTAATATTCACGATAAACATAGGTATACAGCACTATATTTAATCAAGTAATTAACATATTATCCACTTCTTTTTTGATCCTTAACTTTTTAAATTTTAATTTAAGCTAAATTAAATACTTAATATTTCTAGCAAAACATTTTATTACCATATATTTATTATATTAATATAACTTTATATAAGAACACGAAAAAAGAACAGATGCTGATTTCAATATATTAGCCTTGAAATAAATAATTTTACCCTTTATACGAAAATATTACAAGAATGTAAAGGTTTAATCTATAAAATCTAAACAAAATTCATATTTTTATTCAGATGCCATTCAGTTTCATGAAAAAAGCGGATCACTCCCCTTGCAATAGTACGTATTAACTAATTTACCATTTAGGAAAACGGCATTTTAACGAGACATTAATACAAAAAAATGGAATCAGGGCCCCCTGACTCCATTTACATATAGCTTTTATTTAATCGAATTGATGACTGCCCGCTCATACATCTTTTTTGTTACTTGATAATATAGCAGTTGAAAAAGAAAATACGTTCCGATGACCATAGCAGAATAGACGAACAAGTTGGATCCCAATAAATTGCTTAATGCCACATAGGCGATTATGGCATGAATCATCCCTATCAGAAAAGGAGCGAAAAAGAGGATGCGTATTTCCGCACTTAAAATTTGCCGTATTTCTTTTTTTGTCAGTCCCAGTCGATGTAGGGCATGAATTTGGATTTTATTATCTTCTAAATTCGTAAAAACCCGCAGATACATCATGCTTCCTTGGACGATAAAGAATAATAAACTGACAAACAAGCCGATAAAAAGGATCAAAATGCTTTCCTGTTTCATTTCTTGATAAATCGGAGCTCTTGTTTGCAAATGATTATGGTCTGGATTTTTAGACATTTTTTCGATTTTACTTGATGTCTCCATTGATTCTTCCCAATCTTTAATTTCATACCCGCGTACTCTTACCTTTTCTTTTAAAGGCACATTAGCAGTTATTTCATGATACAGCTGATCATCGATCACCATCAGGGTCGTTGCTGATTCTATGGGTGCGACTATCGATTGATTGCGCTGACCAATCATTGTTACCTGTATGGTTTGTTTACCATAGTGAAGCTCCTTTGGTTCTCCCTTTTGGGCGAATTGATAATCCAGTCCTCCATAAGGAAAAATGTATAATGCTTCTTTTCCAGATAATTTTGCTGGATCGATTTTTCGCAATGCAGCCGCATTATTATAATCACTTTCCGAGATTAACAATGACCTATTTTCATTAGATTCTCCCGTTCTCATATCGGGTAACATGTGGATAATGGGGACACCTGTCATATTTACTTCGTAAAGGATCTTGAATCCATCTTCCTTTAATATTTTCTCTACCTCGGATGGTTCAATAACGGAATAAATAGAAGCGTCATTTTCCACCCAGCCAATTGATTGAGGAATGTTACCCATCCCTTGCTTTTTTAAATCTGCACTGAACATGAAAAGTGTTCCTGCAGCTGTCAAAATGACGGCTGTAATGATCGAGGTCAAAAAGAATAACCTGGAATAATCCTTAATATTAAATATCAGGTTTGTTTGAGTAATTAAATTCGTTCCACCATATAAGCTTTTCTTCTTCCGATAAAGCCTGCTGCATAGAGCGACAATACTTTGGCTGAATAAAAAATAGGTGCCGATCAGTACGAAGAATAAAATGGGCATTACTCGAAAAGAATTGTTCAATGACATCGTGCCTGCCAAATAATAAGAAATGCTTAGGCAAACTGCTGATAATGCAATTAACCACTTTGAAACGAAGGGCGTCTTTTTTGGTTTTTGTTTATCTTTTAGTAAATCGACAACCTCTGCATTTCCAATGTGGAACAATGAAAGGAGCGATAATAGCTGAAATAGCAAAATGAAACCAACAATGGTATAAACAAAGGCCTCAGGGACAAAGACAAATGAAATTGGTTGCTCTACAGCCAATAACCAAGAAACTGCCATTAAGAATAATTTTGAGAACAAAAACCCCAAGCCTACTCCGATCAGGATGGATATGAGGGAAACCATCGTTTGCTCCAGGTAAATCAGTTTTCTTAGTTGCGATTTGGACATTCCAAGCAGTGTCAGCAGCCCAAACTCTTTTTTTCGCGGCTGTATAAATGCGGCATTCGAATAAGCGATAAAGAAAACCGAAAATATGATGATCACTATTTCTGCTGCAATGAGTCCCCTACTGATTAGCTGTCCCCCAGGGATATTCGCATGGACCACATCAGGATGAAAGATAAATGATGCGTAAATAAAAAAGATTGAGACGGAAAGGACAATACTAAAAAAATATGCTAGATAACGTTGTCCATTTCCTTGGATATTTCTCTTAGCGAGAAGTCGGATGTTCATGATAGACTCCTCCCAAAACGCTTAACGTATCTAAAACCCTTTGATGGAAGCTCTGTCTCTCCCCTCCGCTATGAACCTCCGAAAAGAACTTGCCATCCTTTATGAATAGAACCCGGTCACAGAAGCTGGCGGCAGTCGGGTCATGAGTGACCATGAGGATGGTTGCTCCCTTTTTCTCCTGAAGTGTCGTGAGGGCATCCATTACCTGCTTGGCAGATTTGGAATCCAAATTACCAGTAGGTTCATCCGCTAAAATAATGGAAGGTTCATGGATCATCGCTCTTGCACAAGCCGTTCGTTGCTGCTGACCTCCGGAAATTTCAAAAGTCCGCTTTTCTAAAATCCCTTCTATACCAAGAAGGTTCGCCAACTGATTTACCCTATTTTCCATTTCCTGCAGTTTATAATGATCTAACGCTAAAGGAAGGAGGATATTTTCGCGAACGGTAAGTGTATCAAGAAGGTTGAAGTCTTGAAAAACAAATCCAATTTCCCTCCTGCGAAACAAAGCCAGGTCCTGATTGTTTAATTCATTAGGGTTTTGATCATTTAGAATGACTTTACCTGTGGTGGGCTTATCAATCGTGGCCATTAAGTTAAGCAGCGTGGTTTTCCCGCTGCCTGATGGACCCATCACTCCGACAAACTCCCCTTTTTGTACATTCATGGTGAAATTATGTAACGCTTTATGAAATAAACTCCCCTGCTTTTGAAAATAAGTTTTGGATAGTTGTTCCGCTTTTAAAATCGACATCCGAAATTACCTCCCTTTCTTACCGTAAGTATAATGAATAAAGCGGGAGGCTCCCATCGAAGTTTATTACATACCGCTTTAACACCCTTACAATTCTGTCACCTTTCATGTAGGGTATTTGTCTTAAAGAGAAATTCCACAGTAGTCCCTTCGGATACAGTCGATTGAATGGTAATGCCATGCCCAAGCCTGTTAACGATTTCCTTCACTAAATATAGTCCCATTCCGGTTGACTCTTGTTGAACTCGCCCGTTCTCTCCAGTAAAAAAAGGATCAAACACCCGTTTTACATCATGTGGGACAATTCCAATTCCCTGATCTGTTATCCTTAGGAAAATCTCCGACTCTTTTTCAACAATGTTGAACGTTATGCTGTCATGCTCTTCCTGCCTTGAATACTTCAGTGCATTAAAGACCACCTGACTAATGGCGAAGTGGAGCCACTTACGATCCGAATGCACATATAAATTCTCAAGCTCCGTATCAAGCTTGGGGTATATGAACCGTTTGATGAACTGTTTTTTTTCCTCGTTAATCACTTGCTTGACTAGATTAATTAAGTCAACCCGTTCCGATTTTACATCCTCCGAAAAACGCTGCAGCCTTGCTCCATGCAATATAATTTCCAGTCCTCTGCGAAATCGATCATTTTCTTCTTCTATCTCTTTAAGATAATCCTTCATCGGCCCATTCGAAAATGTCCTATTGCCTTCTTGAATCAGTAAGGAAATGACTGAAACAGGTGTCTTCATTTGATGAACCCATTGATGAATCAACAGCTCATATTGCTCCTTTTGTTTGATTTGTTCTTGTAATTGTCCAATTGTTACTTTGTTCATTTGTTGAAAAAGCTCCATCCACAACTTTTGTTCATTTGACAGGGGGGCCCTAAAGGCTTCGATATATTCAAACGACAAGCTCGGTTCTTGCTTCATCCTTGCTAATTGATTAAGAAAACGGTAGTGCCTTATGTAATCGGCCGCTAAAAATAGAAGCAACATAAACAACATGAGAATAATTAAATAGAAGATATTTGAAATCGATATGTGATTCCCCGCTTCCAGAACGGCTAATGCATAAGCAATAATAAGCAGGCTTACCAATAGAACGGTATAAAATATAAAATAAAGACGGTCTATAATAAAGGATTTTAGCTTCACTTTTCTTCACCTTGCACTATTTTTAGCCGATATCCTTTTCCCCTGCTGGTTGTTATGGCATGCTTGACGCCAATATCCTCTAGTTTTCTCCGTACTCTAGTGACATTGACAGTCAAAGTATTGTCATCAACAAATGAATCATCATTCCATAGGGCTTCAAGTAAATCTTCACGGGAGACAATGGTGTCATACTGTCGTAGTAAACAACTCAATAATTTTAACTCATTTTGCGTTAACGTTACCTGATTGTGTTGAAATTCAATCATCGCTTTTTCCGTATAAAGGGTTAATCCGTCCATTTGCTTTACTTGTTGGTGAAATGAAGATATTTCTGCATATTCACCATAAACCCTGCGAAGGGCACTCTTTATTTTCGCTAGCACCACTTCCAAATGAAATGGTTTTGTTAAATAATCATCTCCCCCATATTCAATGGCCATGACTTGGTTCATTTCATCTGTCCTTGCAGATGTAAAAATGATGGGAACCTTTGAAACCGTCCTCATTAGTCGGCACCAATGGAAACCATCATAATATGGAAGATTAATATCCAATAAAACCAAATCCGGCCTTATCTCTTGAAACTCCGCAAAGACTTGGTCCAATTGCTTTACTTCAAAAACCTCATACCCATACCTTTTTAAATAATTTACCAAGCTCCCAGCTATCTTGACATCGTCTTCAACCAAAAAGATTTTATACATCTTTTCCTCCTCTTTAAAATAACAATCCTTACTATCACTCTTACATATAATTTCCGTCCCATATCAATCTGCTTTTGAATTTACAATAAAAAACCTTGAATGGCCTGAGCCAATCAAGGGGATGCAAATAAAATTAGATTTCTTCCGGGATTTTCAATCCCTCAATGAAGGATTGAAAACTCTCTGCAACTTTATAAATATTTTCATCCTGGCCTGATGGATCCGAATACCACCCCTGATCCCAGAAGTAGACTCCCTTTTCCTCTTCGTTATTTATCAGTAAAATTTTACCTGCACACGTATCATTACCTATTATAATGCAATTCTTATGTAAGTCTTCCCTGTTTTCTTCATGCCATTTCTGTAAATCCAGTTCTTTATCCTGAAGATCTAATCCATAAAGGACATTTAAGCAAACGAGTGTGTCTAATGCATCTACATAAAACTTACTGTTTTGCACCGCAGTTATGCCGCCATTATGCTTGAGGAGAAATTGTTTATAATCTGCAGGGATTTCAAAACCCACAAATTCCTCAAAATTATTCACTGCTTTTTGTGTCGCTTTACCATATCCAGTAATATTCACCATTCTACCAACTCCATTTCAGATTATTGTAGCAACATACAAAATCAATTCACCACCAGATGATCTTATTCTGTAAGCCTTATTCACTTGCTGATTGCTGTAATAAAAAGGCAAGGTTTTTCTTTATATTTCCTTAGCCAAATGGAACTTTGACTCCATTACAATCTAAACGATTTTTTCAATGGAGATTCCTGAAAAACAAATTATTCCTCAGGACTAAAAAAAATGACACTTTTTAAATACATTAACATAAATTTACTTTCCTTTTCAGTATTTTCTGATATATTTTTCGACAATTTTGTAGCAATCATCTCCACTTAAGAAAATAGCTTTTAAAAAAAAGGGTAATCAGAAGGCAAAATGGTGATTTGAAAGCTTATGTCCCAAAAGGGAAAAATAGAAGAGGTTTGTATATAAATACAAGTATAGGGAAAAGGATAAATATTTCATACTATACACTTGGGCTATTATAATTAAATGAGATTTGAGTTTAAGATATCAAAATTGATGGTTATTTAAAACTTTGGGTAAAAGTAATATAAAATAATCAATTTAGGATAGATGTTTTAATATTTTAGATCGAAGTAAAAGCAAAATTGCAGTATCGCATGGTGGCATGATATCGAGACTAATCGAAAGCTATCCCCAAATACCTGTTCTGCAAATTATTTATTTCCATACCGGCGATACGGGGATACACCATCTTGGATACAATAAAAAAAGGCACCCAACCATCATCTTCAAGGTTGTGCGCCTTTTTTTATTTATGGATTAAATCAACTACAACTCATACAACTTTATAGTCATCATAAGTAATTAATAATCTGCTCATAGAAACTGTCTCAGCGCGAAGCTTATTTTTATCACGACAATAGGCTATTATGGAACTGTTGGGAAGTTTAGCAGTACAATTCCATTTACTATATTTCTCACTATACCTAGAAGATATTTCAATATTCTCTCCACGGATCTTTAACATCCTGCGTTCTACCAAGGGCATCATCTCCAATTCCGATAATATTATTTACCCTAAATCAGATAAAATATTCTTGGACACCATACAAGCATTGCATATTCAAAGATTATGGACATTATAACAAAACAAACATACAGGCAGAATTATAAGTGTCTATATTGATTGTTCATGTCATAACAATCTAAAGTTCAAACCACCCCCTATCAGTATAGTAAATGACAAGGGTTATTTCTAATAAACTTTTTTATTTAAGGTATTATAACCACAATAATCTTAATGTTTTTTTAGAATATTAAGATAAATTAAGAAAGCCACCTACTAACTCTCAATTATAACTAAAAAATTATATTTCTATCACAAAAAATTTATTTGAAATTAAGAGATTAGAGTCGTATGATTAGTAGTATCGGCGGAAAACACATAAAACAAAATAATTAAGTTTAAAGGGGAATTAGATATGGTAGATGTAGCCTCAAAACCTGAACATGAAACACTTAATATTTCTGCAAACCAAGAACAATTGGATATCCTAGATCAGCTTTTAAAGCCCGAGGTTCAGGAATCCTTGAACACTTTAGTTGAGCAGTTACCAAAACTGACTGAATTAGTGAATATTTT
>NZ_JAOPHO010000066.1:0-19051 GCF_033141925.1 Peribacillus sp. CSMR9 | reverse complement strand
GGCAAAAATTCAAAGGGAATCTCAAAAAGGGGTTCGGAATTTTTTAATTCCGAACCCCTTTTGTCTACAAACTGAAACCGGCTTATTAAGCCGGTTTTGTTTTATTCCTCAAAAAAATCAGCAAATCCATCACTGTTGATTCTATCGGAATAGGGGTTCTCATCATTTACATTCTTTGCATCCAAATTTGTTTTGATGACTAAACGGGGACTCTGTGATGGTTCCCTGATGATACGGTCGTTCAGCTCTTTAAAATCCGGTGCATTCTTATTGCCGGGTTTGTTTGGTTCCAATAAAACCACCTCCATTAGTATTTTTGCAATAAATGATGTGGTGTATTCATGAATATTCTTTGGTTTGGGAAAGATAAAAGGAATGAGGAGGAGATCATGATGACCAAATGGAACGAACAAGCCGCTCCCAATAATAATTTAAAGGCAAGTGATTTTAACCAGGATGAAGCAGAAAAAGCAAAAGTGGGTTCAAAAACCATTGATGGGGATCAATTGAATGATTTAAAAATCCAACGGGAAATCAGGAAACAAAATATATAAGAAAAGAGCTTCCTGGGTGCGGTACAATTAACATTGGATTATGCAGTGGGAAAACGCTTGGCGGTTAAACCAAGCGTTTTTTGTCCAAAATGAAAGTGGAATTCCATGATGGGATTCATTTTGATCATGAACGCTTTTGCTTTTTAAGTGAAGATGGTTGAGTGAAGGACCCGGTTTCTTTTGTAGTGGTACCTTGCCCCTCAACCTGAGAAGAACCTAAACGGGTTTGTGATGCATCTTTCTTGTGTTTTCCATTCATGTTTATCACCTCGATATTACTTTCCCTATTTCCTTTGCATCCTATACATATATTGAAGGTGAAAAGGACAGGTTAGAAAGAAGAGGAGGTGTGTGTTGATGTCAAAAATCGGTGTTGAAGAATCATTAACGAATATTCAGGAAGCACTTCGTGAAAAAGGTTTTGATGTTGTGGAGATTAAACAAGAAGCTGACGCTAAAAACGTGGATTGTTGTGTGGTAACAGGATTGGATACTAATGTGATGGGAATTAGTGATACTTCATTGAAAGCGTCTATCATTGAGGCAAATGGTTTATCGGCTGATGAAGTGTGCCGCGAGGTTGAAAATAAAGTGAACGCAATTCAATAGTTCAAAAAGTGCCTAACCTTTACCGGTTTAGGCACTTTTTTCCTGTTTAAGGATGTTGTGCAATGGAAATTGCCGCGTTCAATTCCATAGCTACATTACCTTTGATCGCTCTTGAAATCATACAAGAAGCTTCAGCTTTTTCAGCAAGCTTCCTCGCCTTTTCAGCCGCTTTTTCAGATGTATCCGGTGCTAATACAAGTGTAGGGCGATGAATGATCTTCTTGTAGGTGAATACACCATTCGTAACATCCACTATGGCTTCCGATTGCATGGTCAAGCTGGCCTTTTTTATATGGGCTCGCTCTAACATGGCAGCAAAGGTAATGATATAGCAGGTCGAGGCCGCTCCAAGCAGCATTTCATCGGGATTTGTGCCGATCCCTGGCCCCTCCATTTCCGTAGGGATACTTATCTGTGTTTGAAGATTCCCTGATTGAATAATGCCGATATCATTTCTGCCGCCGGGCCATTCTGCGGTTAAATGAAAGTGATGTATGGTCATTTTAAAACCTCCTTACTATTCTCTAGTGTAAACGATTAAATAGGTCAAGTATTCGATTTTGCTCAATCGGCCGAATAAAGTGCCCGTTCGGTCTAATTATCACCGATTGGGACATAAAAACCTGCCGAATAATCTAAAGGAATCGGCCCATTAAAAGTTTGGTAAAACAAAAGGCAGAGGCATTAGGCTATTTTAAGCACAATATTGGATAGGCTTTTCTATAATGATATAGATAGTTCTATATAAATAATAATTCATTACGGAAGGGCTGAAAAGTTGACTACATTGAGCAATATGTTCGATTTGACTAATAAAACGGCAATCATTACCGGAGGCGGAAGAGGATTGGGCAAACAGATTGCTATGGCTTTGGGGGAGGCTGGCGCTAATATAGCCATTGCTTCACGAAATCTTCCTGTATGTAAGGAAGTATGTGAACACTTGCAATCAATGGGTGTTAATGCCATTGCCTTTGAATGTGATATAACGAATGAGAGTGACATTGATCTTGTGGTACAGGAAACGGTTGCTCAATTCGGTACGATTGATATTCTCGTCAATAATAGCGGCACGTCCTGGTCAGGTCCATTTGTGGATCTTCCCAAGGATAAGTGGGAAAAAGTATTGAATGTAAATGTTACAGGTACATTCTTGTTTTCACAGGCTGTAGCGAAGGTTATGATACAGCAAAATTCCGGAAAAATCATTAATATCGCATCCGTGACAGGTCTTGGCGGTACGTTTCCTGAGGTATTGGATACCATAGCTTATAACACCAGTAAGGGTGCCGTCATTACAATGACTAAAGATTTAGGAGTTAAACTTGCAAGATACGGCATCCAGGTCAATGCGATAGCACCTGGATTTTTCCCGACCAAAATCACAAAGGGAATTCTTGAGAAATCCAATTATGACATATTAGGTAATACACCGGCTCGCAGGTTTGGCAATGAAGATGATTTAAAGGGAGCCGCCGTATTTTTAGCCTCACAGGCTTCTGACTATATGGTTGGTCATGTTTTGATCGTTGACGGGGGAACATCGGCATTAGTATAAATGGAGGAGAAAGGAAGGAAAGATATATATGGCTAAGGAATCAAATTTTTATAAAGGGCTTAAACTACTAGGAGTACAAAAAGAGCAAGAGCTGAATCACAAATTTCAAAATCTGCTGAATAACCGGGAATTAATTGAAACAGTAAGCGACAATGCACAATTGCAGATTCCAAAAATAAATAGGATGCAGGAAGCCTCAGAAAGATTGTCCATCATCATGAATTACCCAACAAAAAAAGATGTAGCGAGTCTTGCAAAATTAGTCATCCAGCTCGAAGAAAAAATTGATAGGTTAGAAGAGTTACTTATGGATAGGGACGGGAATGTCAGAGGGAATTCTTCATTTCGTAATAAACGGAATGCTTATTCATCGCGTAAAAAGTTAAAGAAATCAGGATGGGAATCCAATGAAATAGAAGGGAGTAAAAAAAGGTTAGCGGATTTTATGAATGAGTCCTTATTATTAAGTGCACAGTTGCCTAAATTCGATTCATTTGGACAGGGGAATTCAAATGTCTAAACGGAAAGTGCCGAAAAATCAGTCCGAACCCATATCTAAATGGAAACATTTTTTGGATATTCCCAATCAGCCTATGCCTGAAATGGGTCTGACGTCGAAAAAAGAGGTGTGGAAAAAAAACAAATCAACGCTCTGGTATTATCCGTCGGCACAAAAAAAATATGATGTGCCGGTTTTTCTTATATATTCACTAATCAATACTCCATTGATTCTTGATTTGTCCCCAGGGAATAGTTTAATAGAATCTTTTGTAAATGAAGGTTTTGATGTATATTTGCTTGATTTCGGAAGCCCGGGTTTTGAAGATGGCGAGATATCGATCGAAGATTATATCGTCGATTATATTCAAAAAGGAGTGCAGCGTGCATTACGTCACTCTGGAGCATCAGAAATTACAGTTATGGGGTTTTGTCTCGGCGGTACGTTAGCCGCAATATATGCTGCCATTGCCGACGAGCCGATCAAGAATTTGAT
The DNA here is from genome assembly GCF_033141925.1 of Peribacillus sp. CSMR9. Classification (NCBI taxonomy): domain Bacteria; kingdom Bacillati; phylum Bacillota; class Bacilli; order Caryophanales; family Bacillaceae; genus Peribacillus; species Peribacillus sp. CSMR9. The sequence goes on along the minus strand of NZ_JAOPHO010000066.1, from coordinate 15,336 downwards.
CCTCTCCGTTACACCGGTAGATTTCAGCGCCTCAGAATTTTTTGATCAATGGCAGGAAGCATTAAAAGAAGGGACCGTGGATTTTGACGAGACGATTGATATTTATCAAACGATCCCAGCAAGTGCAGTTAAATATGGAATCCGTTTAATTACATCTCCTATATATATATCACCCTATTTATCTTTATTGAATAAAGCGGATGATGTTGAATACGTTCAAAATTGGCGCCGTTTCAACGCGTGGACCAATGGGCATGTGCCATTATCCGGAGCAGCTGCAAAACAAATAACGAAGGATCTTTTGATGAAAAATCGCTTGGTTAATGGTGGTTTTAAGGTTAGGGGGAAAAAGGCGAAGCTTTCGAAAATTGATGCTAGTGTTTTGGTCACAGCAAATAAGTATGATCGTTTGGTCCCTCAGGAGATGATTTATCCGGTAATGGAGCATCTAACATGTAAGGATAAGACATACAGACTACTGAAAAGTGGACATGCATCCAAACAATATTCAGCTAAACTCCCATATTATTTGAAGGAATGGCTACCGGGGCGTTCTTCACCAATTAAATAAGTTACTGGGGGAAGTGAAATGTACGTATTGAACGACAGTGAGTATATTAAAATCATGCCGGTTTTGGCGTATATAGGCTTTGCATCACTGATATTTTCAAAATTCTTTGCAACATTACCGGATTATTAAAGTGATAAATGAAAGGGCTGGCTCGGCAAATAGAGCCAGCCCGTTATTGTATTATCGATACTATTTTACCCGTTCTTCAAGAGGTGAGAATTCTTTATCCCCAGGTTCTGCAGTGGGTTTCCAAAGGGCATATGTGCGATGGGTTTCCATTCCCGAGGAATATCCCATGCCTTCTTCACTTCTTCATCGATTAAGGGATTATAATGCTGAAGGCTTGCACAAAACCCCTCGATTTCCAATGAAGTCCATACGCAAATTGTAAAATGCCAGATGATTGGTTCGACCAAATCGGAAAGTTATCGGCATACGTTTTGAATTGTTCTTGAAGCCCATCAATAATGGCTTGGTCTTAAAAGAATAAAACCATACCATAACCATTTTTAAATGACTTCTTTTTTTCTACCGTTTTTCCAAAATCTTTGTCCCCGGCGGTTTTTCGTAATGTTTCTCTCGTGATATCCCATATTTGGTCGTGGCTTTGACTACTTAAAACAATCACTCTTGCACTTTGGGAGTCGAAAGCGGAAGGGGAATGTTAAACGGCATGATCGATAACTTCTTTAATCCTTTTATCAGATACAACACTTACCTTGCTAAGGGAATAATAAGAGCGCCTATCTTCAATTGAGCATAAAAAATCTGTAGCCATATCACACCTCCATTAATTATACCGACTTATTTTGACCTGGTTTTAATATTTTATTATAAGTGAATGCGGGTGAAATATTTAAATGAAAGAAAGGTTGACAAATAAATCACTATCATTTATCTTTAAATCAAGATATTTTTATTAAAAGTAATTTACCTCTAGTTAAATATCTCGGATTCGAGATATTATTTTCGGATAATTCATCTCCGTAAGGGGAGATTTATAAAGATAGGAGTGGTACAGATGGAATTAAAAGGATTACATCATGTTTCAGCGATTACAGCTAAAGCGGGAAACAACTTTGAATTCTATACGAAAGTGTTAGGGATGCGATTAATCAAAAAAACGGTGAATCAAGATGATGTTCGTGTGTATCACTTATTTTATGGAGATCAAATTGGGTCACCGGGTACAGAACTGACGTTTTTTGAAATTCCCAATGCCGCCCGCACTCACGAAGGAAACAATAGCATTTCAGAAATTTCTTTAAGGGTTAGGGATGATAGAGCACTTGAATATTGGAAAAAACGGTTTGTAGAATGCAATGTTGAGCATGATGAAATATCGACCCGTTTTAAAAGAAAGGTGCTTTCTTTTAAAGATCCTGAGGGGCAAAGGCTTCTTCTGGTTTCCGATCAGGGTAGTAACGGAATTCAAGCAGGTGTACCATGGGATGGAAGCCCGGTACCGCAAGAGTTTTCCATCATTGGATTAGGACCAGTAAAACTCACCGTACCCAATATTGACCAGACACAAAGCGTTCTAACGGAGGTGTTGGGATTCCGGAAATCAGGAACATACCCATCTTCTTTAAGGGGGCAAAATCCGATTGTCGTTTACGAGACAGGTGAGGGTGGAACAGGAGCGGAAATCCATATTGAAGAAAGGAAGGACATCCCTCGAGAACGATTGGGGAGGGGCGGAGTGCACCATGTTGCCTTTCGGGTGGATAATGAAGGGGAACTGAGAAAATGGATAGAAAAAATTAGTGAATCGAATTTTGTGAACTCGGGTTATGTAGACCGCTTTTATTTTCGTTCCCTCTATTTCAGGGAGCCGAATGGCATCTTATTTGAACTAGCGACAGATGGGCCTGGTTTTACTGTGGATGAAGCAGAGCAGCACCTAGGTGAAAACCTTGCCTTACCACCTTTTTTAGAATCGAAAAGACAGGATATTGAATCGAATTTAAAACCGCTGAATACAAAATCAACAAATTAATCACCGGGAAAGGAAGTAATCGGCATGCAAAAGAAAACCGCGGGAATACATCATATAACAGCAATTGTAGGCAATCCTCAAGAGAATGTGGATTTTTATGCTGGAGTATTGGGAATGCGCATGGTCAAGAAAACCGTCAATTTTGATGACCCAGGAACCTATCATTTATATTTTGGGGATGAATCAGGTTCACCAGGGACCATCATCACTTTCTTTCCTTGGCCTGCGGCATACCAAGGGAAAATTGGCTCTGGACAAGTGGGGATTACAACATATGCGGTTCCGGAAGGTTCAATGGATTTCTGGGAAATGCGGTTGAACAGGTTTAATATAGTATTCGAGAAAGTTTCACGTTTTGGAGAGGAATATCTGGAATTTCAAGATCCCCATGGTTTGCAACTTGAACTGGTTGAGCGTAAAGAAGGGAAAAATAGCGAATGGTCATTCGGCGGTGTACCAGCTTCCAAGGCGGTCAAGGGATTCGGCGGTGCCGTATTATTGACGTCAAAACCGATCAAAACGATGGAACTATTAGAGAAAGTGATGGGCCTGCAAAAAATTGGGGAAGAGGGCGATTACATCCGCTTCAAATCCACATCGGACATCGGAAATTTGATAGATGTTAAAAAAACGGTTTTGCAAAATGGGAACATCGGAGTGGGAACTGTCCATCATCTTGCATGGCGTGCAATCGATAATGAAGATCATAAAGAATGGAGAGAGCATATCGCCAACCATGGCTATGGTGTGACACCCTTTACAGACCGTCAATACTTCGATGCCATTTATTTCAGGGAAGATGGAGGTATACTTTTTGAAGTTGCCACAGATCCACCTGGCTTCGCTCATGATGAAACGAAGGAAACGATGGGTAGTAAATTAATGCTGCCGCCATGGCTGGAAGAAAAAAGGGGAATCATGGAGAAAACGTTACTGCCGGCAGTGCCGAGAGTACTGGAGGAGGATAAATGATGAAGCATATTTTTCAAAAAGGAAGTAATCCAGAAGCGCCATTGCTTTTGCTTTTACATGGCACTGGAGGAACGGAAACAGATCTCTTGCCATTAGCGGAAATGGTTTCACCGGGATCATCTGTATTGAGCGTACGGGGAAATGTACTTGAAAACGGAATGCCCCGTTTTTTCCGCCGGTTATCCGAAGGGGTTTTTGATGAAGAAGATTTGATCTTTCGTACGAAGGAGCTTTATGACTTCTTGGAATCAGCGTCCAAAAAATATGACTTCGACCGTGAAAGAGTGGTAGCATTAGGTTATTCCAATGGTGCAAATATAGCGGCAAGTTTGCTGTTCCATTTCGAAGTGGCATTACAAGGAGCGATTCTTCATCATCCCATGGTGCCTAGAAGAGGGATTGCTTTGCCGTCCCTTTCGGATATACCTGTATTTATTGCTGCAGGTAAAAACGATCCGATTTGCCCGGCAGCAGAAACTGATGAACTTAATCAACTTTTACTGCAAGCTGGTGCTACAGTGGATGTTCAATGGGGAAATTACGGTCATCAGTTAACACGTTCAGAGGTTGAGGCAGCGGGTTCATGGTTTCAAAAGAACTTTTTATAAGAATGAGAGGGAATGAAGATGATTTCTGTTAATCCTGAAAGTCTTACTGAACGGGATAATTATAAGTTTTTGACCGGAAGCATTATACCGAGACCTATAGCCTTGGTTACGACACAATCCGAAACCGGTACAATCAATATAGCGCCGTTCAGCTTTTTTAACATAGTCAGTTCGAATCCTCCAATGATTTCCATTTCTGTTCAACGGAAAGAAGGAGTTTCAAAGGACACGGCTCGAAATGCAATTCAAACAGGTGAATTCGTTGTTCATATCACTGATGAGAATAATGTAGCTGATGCAAATCGAACGGCGAAGGAACTCCCATCTGACGAAAGTGAATTGGGTCTTACCAATTTCACGCCAGCTGTCAGTGATAAGGTATCCGTACCAGGATTGCAAGAAGCAAAGGTACGCTTTGAGTGCATATTAGAGCATGCGATACCATTGGCAGGTTCCCAGAATAAACCCGGTTGTGATTTATTGATAGGGAAAATAGTCTGCTATCATATAGAGCAAGATATTTACCATAATGGCCGAATAGACCAGAATGGGCTAAAACCTGTCGCAAGATTAGCGGGTCATACTTATACAAAACTAGGAGAATTATTTGAATTGGAACGTCCTTAAGAATTGTGGCGACACCTTTAAAAAGATGTCGTCTTTTTTTTTCTATCTTCCGTTATCTCCAAGTCTTGAGCGACTTGCCCGCAAAAAAGTAAGTCTTTACAATCCAAAACAAATACTTGACAATTTTTTCATAGATTGATAAAGTAATAAAAAAATAAATTTCTTATCCAGAGAGGTGGAGGGACTGGCCCAATGAAACCTCAGCAACAGGTCTACTACGACACTGTGCTAATTCCAGGGGGTGAAACCCTGATAGATGAGACCCTACGTTTTTATTTGTCAGTAACGCACTCTTATTAGAGTGCGTTTTCGTTTTTTCTGGATGCAGGATGAAGGGGAGTATGAATGGAGAACAAAAGGAAGCATGAATTTCAACGGGAAATGAAAGCACGGCATTTAATCATGCTATCGCTTGGGGGGGTGATTGGAACTGGTTTATTCTTAAGTACGGGTTATACGATTCAACAGGCTGGCCCGTTTGGCACTATCCTTTCGTATCTGATAGGGGCACTAGTGGTTTATCTGGTCATGCTATGTTTAGGTGAACTGGCAGTACATATGCCCGAGACAGGTGCGTTTCATAGCTATGCAGCCAAATACATTGGACCTGGGACAGGGTATACAGTAGCCTGGTTGTATTGGCTAACTTGGACTGTTGCACTAGGTTCGGAATTCACGGCCGCTGGATTGTTGATGCAGAGATGGTATCCATCAATCAATGTCTGGATTTGGAGTGCTCTATTTGCCATTTTGGTTTTTGTATTAAATGCGCTGACTGTCAAGTTTTTCGCTGAATCTGAATTTTGGTTTGCGTCAATAAAGGTAATTGCGATCGTGATATTTATTATTTTGGGAGTTGCTGCAATGGTAGGTTATATTCCAATGACTAACTCTCAATCAGCACCGCTATATTCCAATTTTATAAGTGCAGGGTTATTTCCTAATGGTGCTTTTGCCATTATCATGACGATGCTTGCAGTGAATTTTGCATTTTCTGGAACTGAATTAATCGGAATTGCAGCTGGAGAAACTGTGAATCCAGAAAAAACGATACCAAAGGCAATTCGTCTGACATTGTGGAGATTGATTATCTTTTTTGTAGGAACCATCGTTGTATTATCCGCATTATTGCCTATTTCGGATGCAGGCGTATTAGAAAGCCCCTTTGTGGCCGTTCTTGAACGAATTGGAGTGCCGTATGCAGCGGATATTATGAACTTTGTTATTTTAACTGCCATTTTGTCTGCTGCAAACTCAGGTCTATATGCCTCTTCCAGAATGCTTTGGTCACTTGCAGATAAGAAAACCATATCACCAATATTCGCAATATTAACAAAACGAGGTGTTCCGATATATTCAGTCATTTTCAGTATGTTGGGCGGTGGTTTAGCCCTGTTCTCTAGTGTTATTGCACCGGATACTGTATATATAGTGCTTGTGTCCATTTCGGGTCTGGCCGTGGTTGTAGTTTGGATGAGTATTAGCGCTTCACAGTTCCTATTTCGGAGACGATTTATAAGAGAAGGAAATTCAGTAAATGACTTGGCTTATCGTACACCATTATATCCGCTTGTACCAATCATTTCTTTCATGCTTTGTCTTGCTTCTTGTATAGGAATTGCATTTGATCCTACACAACGGATTGCGCTTTATTGTGGTATTCCATTTATTTTGTTTTGCTATGGAAGTTATTATGTAACACAAACTTCAAAGAAAAGAGGCGTAGATCTTGAAGAATAAAATTAACCCAATTGACGCTATTTTACGAGAACATTCAGTCATGATTCTGGACGGAGCTTTAGCTACAGAGCTTGAGCGGTATGGGTGTGATTTGGACGATCCGCTGTGGTCTGCCCGTGTATTACTTGAAAATCCAGAGGTGATTTATCGGGTTCACACTGACTATTTCCGTGCAGGAGCGGACTGTGCGATAACTGCAAGCTACCAAGCTACTGTTGAAGGTTTCTCCCTGCGTGGAATACAAGAAAAAGAGGCCCTGAAGTTAATTCAGAAAACGGTGTTTCTCGCAAGAAGAGCGAGAGATGATTTTTGGAAGGAAGAGACGCAAACGAACAGACCTAAGCCATTGGTTTCTGCATCAGTAGGACCCTATGGGGCTTACCTCGCTGATGGTTCAGAATATGTAGGAAACTATGGTGTTTCAGATGAAACTTTAGCAGAATTTCATCGAATAAGAATATCAGCTTTGATTGAAGCAGGTGCTGACCTTTTAGCATTTGAAACGATTCCATCCCTGCAAGAAGCAAAAGTATTGAATTCATTATTGAAAGATTATCCAGAAGTATATGCTTGGCTATCCTTTTCTTTGAAAAATGAGAAAGCAATAAGTGACGGTACATTGCTGGAGGATTGTGCAAAGTTCTTTGAGGACAGTGAGCAAATTGCAGCGATCGGTATTAACTGTGCACCAGTATCAGTTGTCACGGACGCCATCAAGGTGTTAAGTGCGAACACAAAAAAACCAATTATAGTTTATCCGAATTCTGGTGAAACCTATGATCCACAAACTAAAACATGGCATGGTCAAGAATCATGTAACACGCTCGAACAAAAATCTGAAGAATGGCACCATGCTGGGGCACGTTTAATCGGAGGATGCTGCAGAACGGCACCTCATCATATTGAAGAGATTTCAAGAAAGTGGCGACCTTCCGAAGTGGTATCCTCATAGCTTTATTCCTATATCAACTGTTTTTAATAATCATTATATAAAAAACAGGGCTTTGTTAAGTGGTATTGTTGTTTTCAGCTATAAAATATGGGAACGTCCGATTTGGACGTTCTCGTTCTTATTCCATTAAAGCCCCCTATAATGGAATAACTGTAAAGCTAATGAAGCTTTTTTAAAAGCTGCGTTTCCCTGCCCAAGCTCCTTGCATTTTACAAAGGAATACAATTTGCCCAATATGATATGCGTCGTGCATTGCTAAACTCTTCAGTTCAAGCACTAATGAATTATCTTCTCCTGGGATCTGTCTATACAAATCTTCATGTTCTGATTTTGCTAGTATTTTTCCAAGTTCACGATGAACATAAAAGTATTCTTGTTTTGTTTCCTTCCAATTTTCTAACGTCTCAGTTGGTAATCGAAATGTAGATTCATTATTTTCTGCCTGTGGTTCATTCGCTGTTTCACCAAGAAATCGCATCAGAAATCTCTTTTCATAGAAAAGTAAATGACAAACTAATTCCCAAATGGAATTCATTGCCCGATCAGCTGGTTTCCAAATTGCCTGTTCAAAAGTGATATCCTCTAGCACTTTTTCTAGTGGTGGAAACCAGTCTTCTTCATCTAAGCAGCTTGCCCATTGTTGTAACAAAAGTGTCTTTACATCCATTTTCTATTCCCTCCAATTTAATCCCTTTAATAGATATTCCCTTTGGTCAAAATTCATTTGCGGCGTGTTGTAGATAGCTCACTAATTAAGGTGTCATGCCAATTCCTTGTTCAATTAAACTGGCCCTTTAACGGAACAATGATCGTTCTTTTATTCGGAAAATTCTGGTAACGTCAGTTTATCATAAGTTGTGTTAACTGAGAAAGAACAACTGTCTAAAACCATTTTGGTTATCGTAAAGGTCTTTTATATGTTTGATGGTGTCTAAGAATTGGAACCAGCTCAAATAATGGTCTAGATACATCATTCAAACGCTCCATCCAGCTCTTTAAACGGCTGTGATAACTATTTACATTCTGGATGTGATAAATCCCTTTAACTCGCTCCCAACCATTTGCTTTTATAGCGATTGACGCTCAATTCCTTTTTCTTTGGCATAAGTCATAAACGCCCGCCAAGCATCCTTACATAGAACATTTTGTATTGATAGCCCTTGGAACCTAACGCTTCGTCCAAACTTTTTTTATAATACGCCCTTTTCCTATTGTTTTGGAAAACGTTCTCTTTTGGCGGTCTCTGGCTATAAGAACGCATACTTGGTCCTTACTTATTCCTCTAAACTCCGAACTACCACCGCGTAAATTTGGTTTTCCAACTTGGATATTCCGTTTGCCTTTCTCGGAATAGAGGAAATAGGTTTAATTCTTTTCTACTATGCCTTCGAAAAGTTCAAAATCCATCTGTTTCAATGCAGTTAGAATTTTATGCCTCCAATAAAAAGCGTCACATAATGAGCAACAATGGGTTTAGCTGTGATTTCCGAAGGGAATACCCTTCAATCATACATTCGATGAACTGAAGCCATTTACTAGGCATATGAGTTCTGTGAAGAGGAGTGTTCGTCATATCGTGAATGTTTCACCGCACTCTTTGCAGCGGTATCTTTGACGAATCAATGGTATTGATTGTAGTTTTTATCTGATATTTACCGAAGCGAATGACATTAGTGGATTGACAATGGGTGCAGGTGTAGCCGTCCTTGTTTTTTCTGTTCTGATACATCAGTGAATACAGACTCTGTTTCTCCCGCACTCCCTGTGAAGAACTCCTTCAATCGCTGCTGGTCTCTTTGGCTTAGATTTCTAATTTGGTTAATTATGTCCGCTACCGCCATTAAAACTCACTCGCTCTCAGTAATTTTAGTTCAATACAGAACGAATGTTCGATCGAATCGAATAACAACATTATTCTTTAACAAAGCCAAAAACAAAAAGAACAGGAAGCGTCTTTATCAGGCGGTACCTGTTCTTTTTGGTCTCTTTATTCGTTCAGTAATATGTAAAGAGACCGGGACCAGCCGCCTTGCTTATTTTTGTCTAGTCCCTTTAAAAAAAGGCGTGTAAGATCGGGATATAAATGATCGCTAAGATATGCTGTTCGGGTCCTGACCGGGTTTGCTGTGAGTTTACGATGGGAGCCGTTCTCGACAAATATTGATGGTCCAGTAGTTAACTCACTGACACTGGGGCTTACTTGATTTTGCAGCCATGTTTTGGATTCACATGTTCATTTTAAGTCGAAATCCTTTGTGACAACGTTGAAAAACATCCTTTATGTAAGTCGGCCCAGCATGAGCAGTTATTAACGAAAAAGTAAAAAGTGAAATTAAATCATATTTTTTTTTTGCTTGGGAAAACTAAACAAACAAGAATAGGAAGGAGAGAATGAGTATGAGTCGTGGTAAAAATTTTAATCATAAAGAAAAAGGTCACCCTGGAAATTTACCTAATAATAGAATAAGCGAAGAGAAGGAACACAGCCGACAGTATGAACAGATTGAGGATATTGTCACACATGAAGCTTTTAAAAATCGGGAAAAAGAAGACGAGATGCCTTAAACAGGGAAGCAGAATGTAGGTGGGGACATTATTAAAAGTGAGATTAAGCAACTTCCGATGCCGTTAAAAATTCGCTTTTAAAGATTTCATTGCTATGTTATAGGGGAAACCATGAGCTTTGCTATGGTTTTTTCTTTCATTGCAAATAAATAAAAAGGAAAAGCCGGAGTATTAAACCGATATTTCTTATGCTATATGTCTTTCCGTTCCATTTTATATCGATATGAAATTGGATCTGATCTTTGAATAAGACGACTTTCTTCTATTAATTAATAAAAACTAAATTTTATTGAAGAGCTACAAACCAGTAAGTAATTTTTACTCATTCTTAATTGGGGTGAGAGTCACGAACGTGAAAACTCAACATTAATCATAACCAGGACGACTTACCTGATTTTTTTTAATGGAGTTCATGAACTTAATAGCCTCCTTCTTCCGGAAGTTCCCAACTATAAGGGAGATAGTGAAAACAATTCCAAACCTTCAAAAATACTAATGACATGAATAACTTTAAGGAACGCTGATGCTGTATGGCCCGTACCTTTTTAATGCTACAGAATATGATAGTCTATACTCAGGTTTCGTTTATTTGCTGCCGAGATTTATATCAGAAGTCCAACTTATCAGATTTCAGCACAATGTCTTGTTGCTTCATTTTGTTTATTGCGATTTACTTCCAATTCTCGCTTAGTTCTAATAAAAGCAATAAATTGAATCATTTCTTCTTCAGAAAGAGAGGTTCCATCGACAGCTAGCTCCATGTTTGGGAAATCCGTTAATTCCATGACTTGATTGGACTCTGTGGAAACATTTCCAGACTGAAAAAATGGATAATCTACTCTACCTAGAATGTAATCGGTGGATGTTTCATATAAGCCGGCTAATAAATTAATTGTTTCTAATGAAGGGCGGCGGTGCCCCGATTCGTAACCTGCATAGGTACTCTTAGCGATTCCGAGTCTATCAGCCGTATATTGTAAAGACCACCTTTTGCCCTTCCTTAATGCAGTTAATCTATTTAAAATCATCTTTATTACTCTCCTTTTATATATAAAACTATTATAACATCATATTACAATGAAGTGTACGCGTAATGAATAACTTACCCTTGATTTCACACTGGAACATGACTATAATTACATATGGTGTACGCGTAATATAGACATTCACAAAGTACATCCTTTCTGAGATGCTTAGAATGATTGGGAAACAGGGAGGCTCTATAGGGGGTAGTATATTGGAGAAGTTGAAGTCAAAAATTAAGAAGTTGATGTTGATTACTACCGGTGGTACAATTGCTTCGTTAGAAGGGAAAAATGGACTGGTACCGGAGATGAAGGCTGACGAAATTTTAGGCCACCTACCGGGATTAGATTTACAATGTCAGATTGATAGTAAGCCTTTGATGAATATTGATAGTACGAATATGCAGCCCGAGGATTGGACAGAAATGGCAAAATCCATCCATGAGCACTACCATGATTACGATGGCTTCGTCATCACCCATGGAACAGATACAATGGCTTACACTTCAGCTGCGCTCTCATATATGTTACAAGATTTAGGGAAACCGATAATTATTACTGGTTCTCAAATCCCGATCGCCTTTAAAAAGACGGATGCCAAAAGAAATATCTCTGATGCGATTCGGTTTGCTTGTGAAGATATCGGAGGAGTATATGTAGTTTTTGATGGTAGAGTCATCCAGGGTACTAGGGCCATTAAATTGAGAACGAAAAGCTATGATTCTTTTGAAAGTATTAATTATCCTTATATTGCTTCCATATATGAAGATAAAATTGAGTATCTTAAGCCAGTTCATTCACTAAAGAATAAGGAACCTAAGTTAGATGGATCCCTTTGTACTGATGTTGCTTTAGTTAAGCTGCATCCCGGAATTAAGCCGGAATTCTTTGATTTTCTGAAAAATCAATATCGGGGAATTGTTATTGAAAGTTATGGAAGCGGCGGTATTCCATTTCAAGGAAGAAATATTTTAGAGAAATTGAATGAGTTGGTCGAATGTGGAATATCCGTTGTCATTACTACCCAATGTTTAGAAGAAGGGGAGGATATGGATATATACGAAGTGGGACGAAAAGTAAATAAGAATGTCATCATTCGTTCGAGAAATATGAATACAGAAGCCATCGTTCCTAAGTTGATGTGGGTATTAGCAAAGACACAGGAACCCAAAAAGGTGAAGGAAATGATGGAAACACCGATTGCAGAGGACATTACATTCTAGAACATACAAAGGGGCAAGAGGAAATGTTAATAGATGAAAAAACATACCGAATTGAAAAAGACTTTCTTGGGGAAAAGGAAATTCCAGCAGATGTTTATTATGGGATACAAACTTTACGAGCTGTAGAAAATTTTCCGATTACCGGTTACAAAGTTAATGAAGAAATGATTCGTGCACTTGCTATGATTAAAAAAGCAGCCGCTTTAGCGAATATGGACACGAAACGGTTATATGAAGGTATTGGAAGCGCTATCGTTAAAGCTTCAGATGAAGTGATCGATGGAAAGTGGCATGAATATTTCATCGTTGACCCAATTCAAGGCGGCGCGGGTACATCGATGAATATGAACATCAATGAAATCGTTGCCAACCGTGCGTTAGAACTTATGGGACACAACAAAGGTGATTATGCACATGTTAGTCCAAACAGCCACGTTAACATGTCGCAATCAACAAATGACGTATTTCCAACTGCCATTCATTTATCAACACTACGACTATTAGAGCAATTGATACAAACAATGACAAAGATGAGTACGGTCCTAAAGAATAAAGCAAAACAATTTGATCATGTTATCAAAATGGGACGCACACATCTTCAGGATGCAGTGCCAATTCGTCTCGGTCAAGAATTTGAGGCCTATAGTCGCGTATTAGAGCGGGATATCAAAAGAATTAGTCAATCACGTCAACATTTATATGAAGTGAATATGGGAGCAACAGCAGTTGGAACGGGATTAAATGCAGATCCGCGCTACATTGAAAATGTTGTTAAGTATTTAGCTGAAATCAGTGAATTGCCACTTGTAGGAGCAGAACATTTAGTAGATGCAACACAAAATACGGATGCCTATACTGAAGTGTCAGCTTCATTGAAAGTATGCATGATGAATATGTCTAAAATTGCTAATGATTTACGTTTGATGGCTTCAGGACCAAGAGCGGGATTAGGAGAAATCACACTTCCAGCACGTCAACCAGGTTCATCGATTATGCCCGGAAAAGTAAATCCAGTAATGCCAGAATTAATTAATCAAGTTGCTTTCCAAGTGATCGGGAACGATAATACAATATGCTTAGCTTCAGAAGCAGGGCAATTAGAATTGAACGTAATGGAGCCAGTGCTTGTATTCAATTTACTACAATCTATTAGCATAATGAATAATGCATTCAATGTCTTTACAGATTATTGTTTAGAAGGTATTGAAGCGAATGAGCAACATTTAAAAGATTATGTTGAACAAAGTGTTGGTGTGATTACAGCAGTCAACCCGCACCTTGGTTACGAAGTGGTTTCACGTATTGCGCGTGAAGCGATTTTAAAGGGGAAATCAGTTCGTGAACTTTGTTTACAGTATGATGTGTTAACAGAAGAAGAACTGGACCTGATTCTAAATCCTTATGAGATGACAAAACCCGGTATAGCGGGAGCTTCTCTTTTTGATCGGCAATAACCAGTAAATTAGTAGAAAACATTAATCTATATGATTTTTGATGTAATGACTATGCCTTTAGGACCGTTGGTATAAAGGCATAGTCATTAATTATATACATTCCTTTATGAAATGTTCAACCATCCGTCAACTGCCTGTAAATATTGATAACTGAATATTCAATTATTTTTGACCTTCGATCTAATCATGGAGGGGGGAACTATTTATAAAAAATCCATCGCCCTTAGAATATATCTAATAGCATTAGCCGCTACAGATCCTCTTAAATATTCAAATAAGCCAGTCAGTCAAAATAGCAGCCTTTTTGTTTAAAAGGTCCTGTTAAAGCATGATAAGGAACACGACAAAAAAAGATCGTCCCTTTATTGCAGAGGAGCGATCCTTTGCTGTTAGTATCTTTAAATGGTTTCTTACCACAAGGAGAATTTTGTTTAAGAACCTGAGCTTACCGTTCTATTCAATATGATTCAGCCATACATTAAAAAGATGTAAATAGAATGATTAAGGGGGGAACTGCTTTGTCAGAAGGTGTGCATAGTATCGTTTTACCTGTTTCAATAAAAACGGTATGGGGATTTGTAAGTAGTATAGATCGTTGGGCACCTCTTGTCCCGGGATATATCAATCATGAGATGATAAATGATTGGACACTCATTTGGGAGTTTAAAAGCGATTTGGGATTAATGAAGAAGAAAGTAAAACTTGAAGTGAATATATTGGAATGGATTGAACCCGAAAAGGTAACATTTAAACTTAAGGGATTAAATGAAAAATTTGATGGCCATGGCTATTTTTTAGCAGAACAGTACGGAGTTGGACAGACTAAAATGACTGGATGCCTGGCGATTTCGGCAAAAGGAGCCAAAGCCCCTATCGTCAATGCTTTGTTAAAAACCTACGTTCCCCAAATGACGATCGAGTTTTCTGAGGCAGTTGCGCAAAGTCTCCTAGTACAAAAATAGAAATTACAAATTGCAGCTATCATTAATGAACATTGGCACTTGACAATTATACCTAAGTGGTATGTATTATAAATTGTAAGATTTTTATCAATCCTTCATTTCACCTGAATAGGTTTTATGATGGATGTCTGGATAAGATTCATAAGTAATGGGCAGGGTAGGAGGCCTCACATGGAATATGATAAGCAGGTTAAAAATAGAGTGAAGCGAATAGAAGGACAGCTTCGTGGGATATTGAAAATGATGGAGGAAAACAAAGATTGCAGAGATGTAGTAACGCAGTTATCTGCCACAAGATCTGCAATCGATAGGACAATAGGTGTAATAGTAAGTTCAAATCTTGTAGAATGCGTCCGGGAGGCTAATGAAACCGGAGAAAAGAATCCCGAAGAGCTAGTGAAAGAAGCTGTGAATTTATTAGTGAAAAGCCGATAAGCAATTATATTTATTGTTATTGTTGAATTTGAATTTTTAAGACAATGATTGAAAACAATCTGTCCAATCTGAGAAATTCTAGTGTCCAGGGTGGATGGATTTTTTTAAAATGGGCCTCTACAGGAAGGAGGGCACTGAAAAAGTCCCTTCGGGCCAATAGAGGTAGATTTTCTCAGTTTATTCTGAGGAAATCTACCTTTTTT
>NZ_JAOPHO010000065.1:0-21142 GCF_033141925.1 Peribacillus sp. CSMR9 | reverse complement strand
TGAACCGCCGTATACCGAACGGTACGTACGGTGGTGTGAGAGGTCGGAGGCTAGGCGCCTCCTCCTACTCGATTTTTGAAATTGGCCTAACATGAATGGAACGTACCCAAAAATGTAGTCAATCCCCATCTTTCACCATTCAAGAATGGTTCGCATAACTTAAGAATGAAAATAAACTAGGGCGGGCTGAAAATAAGTCTTCTCATGGGGTGGGGCCATGAATATTCAAATAAACGATATTGTTGGTCGGGTTTCTTATAAATGCGACGTGTTGTTCCGGGTAATCGATATCCGCGATATTGATGGAAGACGTGAAGCAATTCTTTATGGGGAAGATATCCGGCTGATTGCAGATGCACCTTTTCAAGATTTAATGATCATAAATGATAATGAAAGAAATGATAGGCAAAGGTCGAATGAGGTACTTCTAGAACAATCAGACCGCTTATTAACACAAGATCTGGAGCTGCAACAACAAAAAAACGGCTATCAATCCAGTAATGGCTATCGTTATAGCGGTGAATATTTTCAGATACCAGGTAGGGTCCTCCATGTTGATGGGGATGCATCTTACTTAAAAAAATGCATGGATCTATATCAGAAATTCGGTATTCCGGTCAACGGTATCTATTGCAATGAAAAGGAAATGCCCCAAAGAATCGGGGGTTTACTGGACCATTATCGGCCGGATATCCTTGTTGTCACCGGTCATGATGCTTATTCAAAATCAAAAGGACCAATGTCCGATATCAATGCCTACCGTCACTCTAAGGACTTTGTACTGACAGTTAGAGAAGCGAGAAGGAAGGTTTCTCATTTAGATCAACTTATTATCTTTGCCGGGGCATGTCAATCTCACTTTGAATCGCTGATCCAAGCTGGGGCAAATTTTGCAAGTTCCCCTTCCCGTGTAAATATTCATGCTCTCGATCCAGTATATATAGTCGGAAAGATAAGCTTTACGCCTTTTTCTGAGCATCTTCATGTATGGGATGTCCTTCGGAATACATTAACGGGAGAGAAGGGCTTAGGCGGAGTTGAGACAAAAGGGGTGTTGCGGACGGGGTTGCCTTTCAAGCCATTTCAGGAAGAATGAACGGGCTGCATTTTGAAAGAATGCAGCTTGCTTTTATCGTGTCAGAATTCGGATATTATCAACAAAAACCAGGGTTTTTGTTGAGTGATGTCACTAGGTGAGGATTAAATTACGAAAATTCGGCTTAATAAATAATGAAATAGTTCGTTTACATAATTTTTCATTTCCCAGGATATAATAAAATTGTTCGCGATTTTGCCGGATTTCAGATAAAAATATATTGACTACATTTTTAAGTGCTGATATAATTTATTATTTTGTTTGCGTATATTTGTAATTTGTGATATACTTAACTTAGTGAGGTGGACCGAAAATGCCAAAAACTCTAGCTGATATTAAAACTGCACTTGATTCAAACCTAGGTAAAAGATTGCTCTTAAAAGCAAACGGTGGAAGAAGAAAGACTGTAGAACGTTTTGGAACTTTGGCGGAAACTTATCCGGCTGTTTTTGTAATTGAGCTCGACCAAGACGAAAATGCGTTTGAAAGAGTATCTTACAGCTATGCGGATGTTTTAACGGAAACCGTAGAACTAACATTTTTAAACAAACAACAAGAGATTTAACTTAGACGAGGCAGCGAACAATTTTTGTTTGCTGCTTTTTGTTTTTTAAAAATATCCTGTGAGCTCCAATAAAGGCTTAAAAAGGATGTAATGAAATAGCGTATGATGCAAACACTAGGCATGTGACAGCATGTGAAAGGGGTTGTTTCGCTTGGGCAGGAAAAAAGGGATTATGTCAAACGATCTTAAAGAGGAATTGGCAAAAGAACTTGGATTTTACGATGTTGTCCAGAAAGAAGGCTGGGGAGGAATCCGGGCCAGGGACGCAGGAAACATGGTGAAACTTGCGATCGAAAAAGCGCAACGTCAATTGGTGAACAAAGAGTAAGATAAACACTTAATTGTATCATGCTGTCATACTGAAAGAAGCCAGACTCTTTATACAATGTATAGCCCTATTCATTTTTGCTTACATTGTAGATAAGGAGTCTGGTTTTTTTATGTATCGGTAAATGCTATATATGGATATGTAGCAAGTCTTTTGGGAAGCAGGAATGAGTTGATCTCCCATGTACCTACATGTGTCTATTCTCCTCTAAAGGTCATCTTAGCCTCATTACATTGAAATTACGGTGAAAAAACCTTTAGAATATAAACAAATATGATAGAATAGGACAAGAACTTTTAAGAACGTTAAAGTAGGTGGACATATTGAAGCTTATGGAAAAAGCCCCGGCTAAAATCAATTTGGCTTTGGATGTGCTTTTCAAACGGCCTGATGGGTATCATGAGGTGGAAATGATCATGACGACAGTCGACCTTGCCGATAGAATTGAACTAAAGGAAATTAAGGGAAATCATATTCAAATTCTATCCCATAATCGATTTGTTCCGGATGATCACCGGAATTTAGCTTATCAAGCCGCATTTATTCTAAAGGAACGTTTTGGTATCAATAAAGGTGTTTCTATAACCATAGAGAAAAATATACCTGTAGCTGCAGGACTTGCTGGTGGAAGCAGTGATGCTGCAGCTACCTTGAGAGGCTTAAATAGACTGTGGAAGCTTGGTCTTTCCATGGATGAACTTGCGGAAATAGGAGCTGAAATTGGCTCTGATGTTTCATTTTGTGTGTATGGAGGAACGGCATTGGCAAGAGGGCGCGGTGAAAAAATCACGCATCTCCCTGCACCGCCAAAATGCTGGGTCATCTTGGCCAAACCGACAATCGGCGTTTCGACTGCTGATATATACAAAAGGCTCCAAATTTCTAAAATGGATCACCCAGATGTACCTGGAATGATTTCGGCTATTAAGGAAAATAATTATCACGATGTATGTCAGGGTTTGGGCAATGTTCTAGAACAAGTGACATTGCAGTTATACCCAGAGGTTGCGAATATTAAAGATCAAATGAAAACATTTGGAGCAGATTCGGTCTTGATGAGCGGAAGTGGTCCGACCGTTTTTGGTTTGGTGGAGCATGATTCGCGGATGCAAAGAATTTATAATGGACTTCGGGGATTTTGTGATCAAGTCTATGCGGTCCGCTTATTAGGTGATCGAAACAATCTTGAATAGAAACGTACATTAGTGGTATAGTTGCTATATAATATTCGGAATTCACAAAGGGGGTGTCTCAATGAAATTTCGTCGCAGCGAGAGGCTAGTCGATATGACCAATTATTTATTAGAACATCCAGGGGAACTTGTTTCGCTGACTTATTTTGCTGAAAGGTATAGTTCGGCAAAATCCTCGATCAGTGAAGATTTGACAATCATCAAAGATACCTTTGAACAACGCGGGATAGGTTCTTTAACAACTGTTCCAGGTGCGGCAGGTGGAGTGAAGTATATTGTTTCCATCAAGGAAGCTGAAGTCAATACCTTCATTGACGGATTATGCGATACGATCGCTAGTCCCGAAAGGTTACTTCCTGGCGGCTATCTATATATGACAGACATATTAGGTCATCCACAAACCGTGAATAAGGTTGGAAGGATAATCGCTTCAATGTATGCCAAGAAAAATGTCTCTGTCATTATGACAATGGCAACTAAAGGGATATCATTAGCATACGCCGTGGCAAATTATTTGAATGTTCCAGTTGTCATTGTAAGTAGGAATAATAAAGTAACGGAAGGTTCTACAGTGAGCATCAATTATGTTTCAGGCTCTTCAAAGAGGATTCAGACGATGGTACTCTCTAAAAGAAGCTTGGTTGAGGGTTCGAATGTATTAATTGTAGATGATTTCATGAAGGCTGGGGGTACCATTAATGGTATGGTCAGTTTATTGGATGAATTTAAGGCAACAGTTGCCGGAATTGCGGTGCTGGTCGAATCCGAACATACTGAAGAATGTCTTGTCGAGGACTATGTTTCACTGATCAAGTTGACCCAGGTGGTCGAAAGAGACAAAAAAATCAATGTCAGTCGTGGGAATTATTTTTCGCAAAAGGAATAGGGGGAATCATTTCATGAAAACGATACATACGGATGAAGCACCGGCAGCGATCGGCCCATATTCACAAGGCGTGATCGTGGATAAGTTATTTTTCAGTTCAGGACAAATCCCTCTTACTGCTTCTGGTGAGATGGTAACAGGGAATGTTAAGGAACAGACACACCAGGTCTTTAAAAATCTCCAAGCTGTATTGAAAGAAGCGGGAGCCTCATTGGAAACTGTCATTAAAGCTACGGTATTCATTAAAAGCATGGACGATTTCGGTTCGATTAATGAAATATACGGAGAATATTTTTCAAGTCACAAACCTGCTCGCTCTTGTGTAGAGGTTGCCAGGCTTCCTAAAGATGCACTAGTGGAAATAGAAGTGGTTGCGCTCGTTAAATAAACGGGCGTTTTTTTTGTGAATTTTTTTAAAGGGAATTGGCAATGGGCAATTTCCCTGTAATATAAGGGTGATTTTTAGTATTTTTGAAAACTAGGCTGAATTTTCTAAAAAACTTACAGATAATAGAAGGAGTTCACGTTTTTTTGTTGAATATGTACTTTAAGTTTTAACAACAACAAAAAGGGATGGTGAGCTTAAATGGAAGTAACTGACGTAAGATTACGCCGTGTGAATACGGATGGTCGTATGAGAGCTATCGCATCAATTACATTGGATAATGAATTTGTGGTTCATGATATTCGTGTAATCGACGGAAACAATGGTTTATTTGTAGCTATGCCAAGTAAACGAACTCCAGATGGAGAATTCCGGGATATCGCTCATCCAATCAATTCCTCGACACGCGGGAAAATTCAAGAAGCTGTCTTGACAGAATATCATCGATTGGGAGAACTTGAAACTGAATTAGAGGAAGCTGGAGCAGGAGCTTCTTAATTAACCTTGCCTTAAAACTTTAAATTTATAATTCGTGCACCTAGAGCCTACTTCATAAGTAGTGCTCTTTTTTATTTTATTCGGAAACGATAAGTTTAGAACTTATCCCCTTTTTAGACAGGAATTTGTTTAATTTGGCAGATAGTGTAATGATCACGGTGCTATCTTCAAAGGTTTAAGTACCCGACTTTTTTATTTTTTAAACCTTTTTTATTCATCCTTATATTGCCTCCCCAAAAAAGCGGGATGGACAGAATAGCATTAACGGAGTTTACTATACCTCTAATGACCTGAATATGAAATGGATCTGTAACTGAGTTTCGGAATGGGCGTTAACAAAGGATGCAGTGGTTCCTAAAGGCATGTACATAGGGCATAATGCGATCAGAGTAGTGTTTTGGGATAATGAGGGTAGCTTGTGTTATAAAGGGGAGAAGACATGGTTTCTGTATTATGCCAATAATGAATATAACATGGACCAGGCATATTATTCTTACTTGAATGATTTAAAAGAAGACTAAAAGGACCAATAAAAACGTTTTTAAGGCTGCGAAAATTTACCTTTGCGGTTGACAATTATATGTACTTTTAATTGTTACCTTGAAAAGAATCACTATTTGAGATAATATTTTTAGTGGATAAAAAGGTGAAAATGGAGGCCTGTTATGAGTAATCGCTATGCAATAATATTGGCCGCTGGGCAAG
This sequence comes from Peribacillus sp. CSMR9, assembly GCF_033141925.1. Taxonomy (NCBI): domain Bacteria; kingdom Bacillati; phylum Bacillota; class Bacilli; order Caryophanales; family Bacillaceae; genus Peribacillus; species Peribacillus sp. CSMR9. Next base: position 15,486 of record NZ_JAOPHO010000065.1, on the reverse strand, counting down.
GTACTAGGATGAAATCTAAGCTTTATAAGGTTTTACACCCTGTTTGCGGAAAACCAATGGTACAACATGTCATCGATCAAGTCAATCAACTTCAAATAGAAGATATTGTAACAGTTATCGGCCATGGAGCTGAAAAAGTTCAAGAACAACTTGGTGATTCATGCGAGTATGCCTTACAAGGTCAGCAATTAGGTACGGCACATGCTGTAATGCAAGCGGAAAGCGTTTTATCCGATAAAAGTGGAACGACCCTTGTTATTTGCGGTGATACGCCTTTGATCAAAGCAGAAACGATGAAAGAGCTTATAGCATTGCATGAGCAGAGTCAGGCGAAAGCAACAATCTTAACAGCATATGCAGATAACCCTGCTGGCTATGGAAGGGTCCTTCGCGGTGGAGGCGGACTTGTAGAAAAAATCGTCGAGCATAAGGATGCCACTGATGAAGAAAAATATGTTAAGGAAATAAATACCGGAACATATTGCTTCGATAACCAAGCATTATTTAGCGCGCTGAAAAAAGTTTCAAATGAAAATGTCCAGGGAGAATATTACTTACCGGATGTTATTGAAATTTTAAAACAAGAAGGCGAAGTGGTGACGGCCTTCCAATCAAGTGACTTCGAGGAGACATTAGGTGTAAATGACCGAGTGGCTTTATCGCAGGCTGAGCAAATTTTACGGAAACGCATCAATGAATCGCATATGAGGAATGGCGTAACAATCATCGATCCTCTTACTACGTTCATTGAAGCGGATGTGCAGATCGGACAGGATACGGTCATTAACCCTGGGTCATGCATAAAAGGAAATAGTATTATCGGGCAGGATTGTTTGATTGGCCCGAATACAGAAATCAAAAATTGTGAAATTGGTGATGGAACGGAAATCCTCCAATCGGTTGTACACGAAAGCAGTATTGGAAGTTCTGTTAAAATCGGTCCTTTTGCACATGTTAGACCTCAATCAGATATTCAGGATTCCGTTAAAATCGGTAATTTTGTAGAAATTAAAAAGACCGTTTTTGGCAAAGGAAGCAAGGCCTCCCATTTGAGTTATATTGGCGATGCAGAGGTTGGGGAGAATGTTAATATAGGCTGCGGATCTATTACCGTGAATTATGACGGGGAAAATAAACATTTGACGAAGATTGAAGACAATGTCTTCATAGGCTGCAATTCTAATCTTGTTGCACCTGTGACGATAGGAGAAGGAGCATATGTAGCTGCAGGGTCAACCATCACTCAAGATGTACCGCAGGAAGCTCTATCCGTTGCTCGGGCTCGTCAAGTTAATAAAGAAGATTATGTCAAGAAATTGAAATTTAATAAATAACCGACGGAGGTCAACATGTCAAATCAGTATTTAGATCCTAATTTAAAAGTATTCTCTTTAAATTCAAACTTCGATTTAGCTCAAGAAATTGCTGCTGCAATCGGTGTTGAGCTTGGAAAATGTAGCGTAACAAGTTTCAGTGACGGTGAAGTTCAGATTAATATTGAAGAAAGTATTCGTGGCTGTGACGTTTACGTAATCCAATCAACAAGTCAACCAGTCAATGAAAATTTAATGGAACTTTTAATTATGATCGATGCTCTTAAACGTGCTTCAGCTAAAACGATCAATATTGTAATGCCATATTACGGTTATGCCCGACAAGATCGTAAAGCGCGTGCGCGTGAACCAATTACAGCTAAACTAGTTGCTAATCTTTTAGAGACAGCTGGTGCCCACCGTGTAATTACATTAGATCTTCACGCGCCACAAATTCAAGGTTTCTTCGATATTCTGATTGATCACCTTGTAGCTGTTCCGATCTTAGCGGATCACTTCAAAGAAAAAGATTTAAGTGATATCGTCATCGTTTCTCCTGATCATGGTGGTGTAACACGTGCACGTAAAATGGCAGATCGCCTAAAAGCACCGATTGCCATTATCGATAAGCGCCGCCCAAGACCGAACGTGGCTGAAGTCATGAACATCATAGGTAATATTGAAGGGAAGACAGCTATCCTGATTGATGACATCATCGATACTGCAGGTACTATTACACTAGCGGCCAATGCACTTGTAGAGAATGGTGCTAAAGCAGTTTATGCTTGTTGTACACACCCGGTCCTTTCAGGTCCTGCCATCGAAAGGATTCAAAATTCAACAATCAAGGAATTGGTCGTAACTAACTCGATTGCCCTATCCGAAGATAAGAAAATCGATAAAATTGTGGGACTTTCTGTAGCACCGTTGATTGCAGAGGCAATTATTCGTGTCCATGAGGAACAATCAGTCAGCACATTATTCGATTGATAACAATAAAGTAACCAAAACACGGCGGGCCTTTGGGCTCGTCGTGTTTTGGTTCAAACCATTCTTTCGAAAATAATTAATTCATAGTTAAGTAGGTCATACAACTGAACGCCGACCGGACTACCGAAGGCTCCTTTTCAATTACCATTGAACATTAGGCGTTTTTTGCCCTACTGTCATATTGGTGAAGAAAAGGAGCCTTTTATTTTAGATAAATAGTTCAAGAAGGGTGTGAATGAAATGTGTGGCGAGCATCCTCATGCTGATATTAAGTGCATATGCGGGGAGGAAAAAACAGTTCCAAAAAACGAAAGGGTCGGATAATGCCATTCGAATCGGTTATCAAAAATTCGGGTCGTTAATCTTTAAAAATCAACAGGGGAACTGGAAACGCATTTAAAACATATGGGATATACCGTCGATTGGACTCCAGCAGGACCCCGGCTACTTGAAACCTTGAATGTCCAGCCTGATTTTGGGCTTACAGGGGAGGCGCCACCGATATTTGGACAGGCAGCCAAAGCTTCACTTGTCTATATGGCTAAACAGCCAGCAAACCCTTCAGGAGAGGCTATCGTCGTGCAAAAGAATCACCCATTAAAAAATGTGAAAGATTAAGGGGAAGAAGGTTGGTTTGAATAAAGGCTTTGATGTTCGTCAAAAGCTTTGGAGGAAACTGCTCTCACCTCTTGGAATGCTTTGACGAGGATTGGCATCTAAAGCTGATTGAAGAACGATAGAGGAAAAAGGACTACTTGACTGCCTCACTTGTTACAAATGCTGCAGAAGCCGTACTGCTTTTAAGACCTAGTCCTATTAATCGGAAAAGGGGTCATGAATAAGGAAATCAATCTGCCGAGACCACGGCAAAGGACAATATTCAATAGTAGCTGCCCAAATACTTAACAGAGTCATGCAAGTTAAGGGCGAAATGGAAAAAAAGCGATTCACGCTTAAACCATAATAAAAAAGAATCAAAAAGTTTTTTTGTAGGAAATTCCTTTGTTTACCATATGTTTATACTGTTATTGTAGCCTTCAGTTTCTACCTTTCATGTTTAATGCCTCGCCATTTAGGGAAATGTTAAATATAGAGAAACTTGTAATTTATAATTAGGAAGGCGGAGGATGTATGAGTAATTTATTAGCTGCAAAAGAACGTACGGATTTAAAACAGTCCAATTTAAGGAATTTGAGGGAAAGCGGCGAAATCCCTGCGATAGTATATGGCAATCAAAATGACAGTACAGCCATTTCGGTCAATAATATTGAACTTCAAAAGACAATAAAGGAAATAGGCCGTAATGGTATCATTTCTTTGGACTTGGAAGGAACGAGTTATAAAGTCATGCTCTCTGACTATCAAAAGGATCCTATAAAGAACTTCATTTATCATGCAGACTTTTTAATTGTAGATATGTCCGCTCAATTACAGGCACAAGTTCGCATTAACCTTGTCGGTGTTTGTAAAGGCGTTAAAGACGGTGGTGTCCTTCAGCAGTCTCTTCATGAAGTGACGGTGACGGCTAAACCTAATGACATTCCTGAATCCATCGACGTTGACGTTACCGAACTACAGGTAGGGGATACAATCTACATATCTGATATCGAAACGAATCAGCAAGTTACTATCGACAATGATGGTGAAGAAGTTGTTGCATCTGTTTTGGCTCCTCGTCAGGAAGAGGAAATAGGTACAGGTGAACAGCAAGATGGAGGTATCCCTGAAAATGCAGAGGGCAGGGAGACAAAAGCGTCACCAGAGTCATGATGCCGGGATTAAACAAGTGAATCATGATATAATAGGCGTAGCTCTTAATGAGTTACGTCTTTTCAATCTCTGGATGCGTTTATTCAAACTGTGCCATTTTTAGGAATTGATTCCTTTAATTAGGGTTTATTTCTAATTAGTTCTCCGGTCGCTTGCAGTCCAGCTTGAAATTAGGGTACTATTTTTCTAAGGTCAATGATCTTGGGAAAAACTTCGTCCCAACGTAACTCCCTAAATAACCGTAATGACGGAGTGTGAATCATGAAAATTATTGTAGGGTTAGGGAACCCAGGTAAACAATACGAAAAAACCCGGCATAACGTCGGATTTGAAGTAATAGATGAGTTATCCAGAAAATGGTCGATCCCACTTGACCAAGCAAAACATAAGGGGATCTATGGTGTGGGAATGGTAAAGGGAGAGAAAGTTTTATTGCTTAAACCCTTAACCTACATGAATTTATCAGGAGAATCCATTTCGGCAGTCATGCATTTCTTTAAGGTGGATATCGCGGATGTAGTCATTATATATGATGACCTTGATTTGCCTCCAGGGAAGCTTCGCCTTCGTCAAAAAGGAAGTGCAGGCGGTCATAATGGGATAAAATCTTCAATTGCCCATTTGGGTACCCAAGAATTCAATCGAATCAGAATAGGCATTGGCCGCCCTATAGGCCGTATTCCAGTATCTGATTATGTATTAGGGCGTTTTACTCCTGAGGAATGGGATCATGTAGGGGCAACAATCGAAAAAAGCGCAGCTTCTTGTGAAGCCTGGATGGAAAAACCATTTATACAGGTCATGAACGAATATAACCAATAGGCAAAGAGTAGATATAAGTAAAGAATAATTCTTCCTGTTTCGCTGAATAAATCCCCTCTACTTTTGTACATACTAACACTATTACTTAAATAGGGGGTTACGAAATGGCTCTCCATTATCGATGCCGACATTGCGGAACTAAACTGGGCTCAATCGAGGCACACTCACTGAGTACGGAGCAGTTAGGTTTTAATCAACTTACCGATGAAGAGCGACAAGAGATGATCGTTTATGATTCTGAAGGGGATATGCATGTAAGGGCGATATGTGAAGATTGTCATGAATCGCTGCAGAGAAACCCTGAATTATATGAAAACGATTATATTATTCATTAGCGGGAGAGGGCTTTGGACAAAATCCAAAGCATTTTTCCGTTTGTCTGGTTTACAAGGGCATATAAAATGAGAAATTACCGTTAATAAAGAGGACGCTTGGTTTTAATGGCCAAGTTTAAATACAAGAGTTTCAAATGGTTTTCGCACGTTATAGAGGGGGGGAAAGAAAATGAATGGATTGCAAAACTTGTTCTCCAAACAAGATGATGTTCATTCGTTAATAGCCGGCATTGATGAAGGGCTTAAGGAACAAATCGTCTCTGGTCTGACAGGTTCCTCGAGATCACTTTTGCTGGCTTCTGTATATGAAAAGACGAATAGGCCGATTTTATTAGTTACCCATAATTTATTGCAAGCACAAAAATTCCATGAAGACTTATCCAGTTTCATTCCCGAGGAAGAATTATATATATATCCAGCCAATGAATTGATTGCGGCTGATTTGAGTGTGGCCAGTCCGGAATTAAGGGCCCAACGTATAGAGGCATTGAATTTTTGGGCGGAGGGGAAGAAAGGGATTGTCATTGCGCCGATTCCCGGGGTCCGTCGTGTGCTTCCTTCAAAGGATATTTGGAAGAGGCATCAGCTTACGTTCAATTTAGGGGAAGACATCGGGCTCGAACCAACGCTTAATAAATTCATTGCTATGGGGTATAACCGGTCTGAAATGGTTGCTTCTCCAGGTGAATTCAGTATCCGGGGCGGTATAATCGATATTTATCCGATCACGGAACCTAATCCAATACGAATTGAATTATTCGATACCGAAATAGATTCAATAAGGACCTTTTCAAGCGAAGATCAGCGATCCATCGAGAAACTCAAGAAAGTGACGATCGGTCCCGTCAGTGAGGCTTTACTAGAGACAGAGCACATCGAAAGAATGATAACAAGGCTTGAGAGCGGATTAAGTAAAAGCTTGAAGAAGCTTAAAGATGAGAAAACCAAGGAACAACTGGTTCAAACGATCAGCTATGAACTTGAGCAGCTGAAAATGGGAAATAAACCAGACCAAATCTTTAAATACTTAAGTTTAGCTTATGAAGATCCAGCTAGTTTAATAGATTATTTACCTGTAAATGGTTTGGTTTTCTTAGATGAAATCAGTCGAATCCAGGAAATCAATGATTCTTTGGAAAAGGAAGAGGCTGGTTGGTACACTGACCTTTTAAGTCAGGGACAGATTATCCATGACATAAAGTTGGCTCATCCCATGCAGGAATTAATAATGAAATCCAGCAGGCCGTTTGTATACCTTTCATTATTTTTACGGCATGTACCGCATACGAATCCTCAGAATATCCTGAATTTTGCCAGTAAACAAATGCAAAATTTCCACGGCCAGATGAATGTGTTCAAAGCTGAACTGGAACGGTGGAAAAAAGGGAAATTTACAGTCGTCATACTTGGACAGGATGATGAACGGGTAAAAAAACTGCATTCGGTTTTAGCCGATTATGATATAGAGGCCGCAGAACTGTTTGATGCGAACAGCATTCTTCCAGGTAAAGTACAGATTTTACGCGGCAGTTTAAATAGCGGCTTTGAATTACCCATGCAGAAATTCTGTATCATTACGGAAACGGAATTGTTTAATAAGAAGTCAAAGAAATCGACACGGAGACAGAAACTATCGAATGCGGAGCGAATCAAGAGTTATTCCGAACTTAAGATCGGTGACTATGTCGTTCATGTTAACCATGGTATCGGGAAATATTTAGGGATTGAAACCCTTACGATAAATGGGGTCCATAAAGATTACCTGAATATTCGTTATCAAGCGGATGACAAATTGTATGTTCCTGTTGACCAAATTGATCTTGTCCAAAAATATGTCGGTTCAGAAGGGAAAGAACCGAAGCTTTATAAGCTAGGCGGAACGGAATGGAAACGTGTCAAAAGCAAGGTTCAATCATCAGTTGAAAACATTGCTGATGATTTAATCAAGTTATATGCAGAAAGGGAAGCGGCAAAGGGCTATGCTTTTTCACCTGATGGTGATATGCAGAGAGAGTTCGAAACTTCATTCGCTTATAATGAAACGGAAGATCAATTACGTTCTATAGTCGAAATCAAAAAGGATATGGAACGGGAACGGCCGATGGATCGTTTATTATGCGGTGATGTCGGATATGGGAAGACAGAGGTGGCCATCCGTGCCGCTTTTAAAGCCATTATGGATGGCAAGCAAGTTGCCTTTCTTGTTCCGACCACAATCCTCGCCCAGCAGCATTATGAAACATTAAGGGAGCGTTTTCAGGATTATCCCATTTCGATTGGTCTTATGAGCCGTTTCCGGAGTAAAAAACAGCAAACGGAAACGATTAAAGGATTGAAGGCTGGCACGGTGGATATTGTGGTAGGCACGCATAGGATTTTATCCAAAGATATCGTGTACCGCGATTTGGGATTGCTTATCATAGATGAAGAACAGCGCTTTGGCGTTACACATAAGGAGAAGATCAAACGGTTAAAAACAAATGTGGATGTACTGACTTTGACTGCGACGCCGATTCCAAGGACCCTTCATATGTCCATGTTGGGCGTGAGGGACTTGTCCGTTATCGAAACACCTCCTGAGAATCGCTTCCCGATTCAAACTTATGTGATGGAGTATAATGGCTCGTTGGTAACGGAAGCGATAGAACGGGAATTGGCCAGGGATGGCCAGGTTTATTTCCTGTACAATCGGGTAGAGGATATAGCAAGAAAAGCAGAAGAAATTTCCATGTTAGTACCCGATGCCCGTGTGACATTTGCTCATGGGCAAATGTCAGAGCAAGAGCTGGAAGCCGTCATGTTTGGCTTTTTAGAGGGTGAATATGATGTTTTGGTAAGTACAACCATTATTGAGACAGGTGTCGATATCCCGAATGTAAATACACTAATAGTGAATGAAGCAGATAGAATGGGACTTTCACAGCTCTATCAGCTACGTGGCCGTGTAGGGCGATCCAATCGGGTGGCATATGCATTCTTTACTTATAGGAAAGATAAAGTATTGACGGAAGTCGCAGAAAAACGTCTCCAATCCATTAAGGAATTTACAGAATTGGGTTCAGGGTTCAAAATTGCGATGCGTGATTTATCCATCAGGGGAGCTGGAAATATTCTAGGGGCTCAACAACACGGCTTCATCGATTCGGTTGGTTTTGATTTGTACTCACAAATGTTGAAAGAAGCGGTGGATGCAAAACGTAATGACCAACCAGTCGAAGAAAAGAACACCCTTGAAATTGACGTTGAAGTGGATGCATATATACCTGATGCCTACATAATGGATGGACATCAGAAAATAGAAATGTATAAAAGGTTCAGGGGCATTACCTCACTTGAAGAAGTGGAAGAATTACAAGATGAAATGCTCGATCGTTTCGGAGAGTATCCCGAAGAAGTCGCCTATTTATTCATGATCGCCGAGATGAAGGTATATGCTGAAAAAGCTGGAATTGAAAGCATTAAACAATTGAAGCAGGAAATCAGCATTCTTATTAGGGAAAAGGTAAGCAGCGATGTGGATGGACAAAAGGTGTTTGAGCTGGGATCAAAGTATGGCCGTATGGTTGGCTTTGGCATGGACGGCAATCGAATGAAGCTGGTCCTGCACATAAAAGGCGTAGAACAAAGCAAATGGCTTAATATCCTATTTGAGATGGCCAAGGGCTTACAGCATGTAAAAAAAGAGACTCAAGCCACAAAGAACTAAAAGTGAATGATTATCCTCTTGAAGAAATGTTTTTTAAGATACCATGGTAAAAGAGTGCAACGAAAAGAAAAATTTTTTCAAAGTGCATAGAACTTACCATTAGAAAAATACTAAGTACAATAGCTGGTGATGATTTTGCTACAAAAAGAGGATTTATCAAATCAATTAGATGAAAGTGAGGCAACATTAGATGAAAGCAACTGGTATCGTTCGCCGAATTGATGATTTAGGAAGAGTCGTCATCCCGAAAGAAATTCGAAGGACCCTCCGTATTCGTGAAGGGGATCCATTGGAAATCTTTGTAGACAGAGACGGAGAAGTCATCTTAAAGAAATATTCTCCTATTAGTGAATTAGGAGATTTTGCAAGAGAATATGCAGAAGCACTTTATGATAGCCTTGGAAACCCAGTTATGATTTGTGACAGGGATACTTACATTGCAGTGGCAGGTGGCTCCAAAAAAGAATACTTAAATAAAAGCGTTAGTGAACTAGTGGAAAAAATCATGGAAGAAAGAAATCCTGTTTTGGAATCTCCGAATGGACAAATTTCCTTCGTTGATTCAAATGACGAAGAGGTCCAATCATATACTGCAGCTCCGATCATTGCGAGTGGCGACCCGATTGGTGCCGTCTTGATTTTCTCTAAAGAAGGTACCATTGGAGAAGTGGAACAGAAATCGGTTGAAACCGCAGCAAGTTTTCTAGCTAGACAAATGGAACAGTAAGTTTGGACATGCCATTATATTTTTAGATGTGGAAAGGGCAGCAATCGCTGCCCTTTTTGCTCTTTATTAAACGGATTGGGGAGGACAATAAAAAGGAGGAGCATTTTCTCGAGGTGAATATGGGGATTAATTAACAGTATGGTTACAAATGAAAATTAACCACTTGAATTATGCTATAATAACTACCACATATGAGTGAAAAGGGGAAAAAGAATGGCTGAAAAGCCTTATAAAACTTCAAATGAACTTTTTCGAAGTGCGCTGATCCTGAGCGTAGCAGCGATTATCGTTAAAGTTTTGAGCGCGGCATATCGCATACCTTATCAGAACATAGCAGGCGACATCGGGTTTTATATCTATCAGCAGGTATATCCCTTCTACGGTGTTGCTTTTACATTATCAACACTTGGCTTCCCTGTTGTCATATCCAAATTGATCGCAGAGCGGGAGTCTTCAAAAAATAATTTTGCGGTCAAGGACATTTTAGTCACCTCATTCGTCGTCTTAAGTTCGATAGGAATCATGATGTTTGCTGCACTGTTTCTTGGCGCAGATTGGATTGCCGGATGGATGAAGGATCCGAATTTAGCCAGTCTGCTAAGAATCACTGCCTATTCCTATTTATTAATGCCGATTTCATCCGTATTAAGAGGGTATTTTCAAGGAATAAACGACATGATACCTACAGCGAGTTCGCAGGTCGCTGAACAATGTATCCGTGTATTGACGATACTGGTGCTTTCCACAATATTCGTGTATCAGGGCTACTCTCATTATGTGGTCGGTAAGGGGGCGGTTTTCGGTTCGATTACTGGCGGCATAACTGGCCTGGTACTGCTTATTGTTTTCGTAATTTTAAAAGAAGAATGGAAGCTTTTTTTAAGAATGAATATCAAACCGGTAAATTTCATCAAGATTTCCAAAGTCCTGGTTTTTCAAGGGTTGGCCTTTTGCATAACTGGCTTGATCCTTATCTTGTTTCAGTTTGTTGATTCACTGCACCTGTATTCGCTACTAAGGGATACGGGGATGGGGGAAAAGGAAGCTAAAGAATGGAAAGGGGTATATGACCGTGGACAGCCATTGCTTCAGCTAGGGACAGTCGTGGCTAATTCTTTTGCATTGGCGCTTGTACCTGTAATATCTGGATTTGTTAAGAAGAAAAGTGAACAAGAATTACTCAATAAGATTAAATTGGCGCTGCGTGTAAGTACGACAATTGGACTTGCTGCTGCGATTGGACTGTTAGTAACGATTAAGCCGGTCAATCAAATGCTGTTCACGGATGCCAAAGGAACAATTACTTTAGCAATTTTCTCCTTATCGATTTTATTTACATCCATCATAATGGCAGAAGCGGCAGTGCTTCAAAGTTTAGGTTACTCGTTTGTGCCGGTGATCATTACGATTATAGGTGTGGGTAGCAAGTGGGCTTTGAACCTTGTTCTTGTGCCCCATTACAAAACCGCGGGAGCAGCCTCGGCAACCGTACTTGCATTTATGATCATGACTGCATTATTTTATACGGTATTGAGAGTACATATTAAAAAGACATTAATTGAAAGGAAGTACCTGTTAATAATTTTGAAGAGTACGGTTTACATGGGTACGGCGGTTCTTATATTCAATGCCTTATTCCAATTGATGTTTTCAGGTGAGAGCCGAATGTTAGCTACGATCCAAGCGCTGATCGGTGTAGGGATCGGTGCAGCCGTTTTTGTGATGACCGCCATTCGTGCAGGTTTATTTGGTGAAGAAGAACTTTCACTTATACCTGCTGGATCAAAGCTTAAACGATTTATAATAACGAATAGGAGTATACGAGATGAATGAGATTACGATAATAGGCCTTGGTGCAGGAGATTTAGATCAGCTTCCGCTAGGGATTTATAAAAAATTGACACAAACTGAACAATGCTTCGTCAGAACGATAGATCATCCTGTAATCGGGGATTTGAAAAGGGAAGGCATCAATTTCACGGCATTTGACGAGATATATGAAAAGCACGACCAATTTGAAGCGGTATATGAAGAGATTGCTGAAACACTATTACAGGAGGCTTCAAGCCGTTCCGTTCTTTACGCGGTTCCAGGGCATCCAATGGTTGCGGAAAAAACGGTTCAGCTTTTGCTCGAAAAGGGTCCGTCTCTTGGAATAGCCATTAAGCTAGAAGGCGGTCAAAGTTTTCTTGATCCCTTGTTTCAGGCTGTTCAGATCGATCCGATTGAAGGGTTCCAGCTTTTGGATGGTACAGATCTTTCTCCGGATGATTTGCACATTACCCAGCACATGATAATCGGGCAGGTGTATGATGCTTTCAGCGCGTCCAATGTGAAGTTGACTTTAATGGAAAAGCTTCCGGATGACTACGAGGTATATATCGTCACAGCGGCAGGCAGCAGTCAGGAAAAAGTGACAAAGTGCGCACTGTTCGAACTCGACCGTCAGATGGAGTTAAGTAACTTGACGAGTGTTTATGTCCCGCCTGTTAGAGAAGAAGCGTTACGGTATCGGGAGTTTTCTAAACTGCGGCAGGTCATTGCAGAACTTAGAGGTCCTGGCGGATGCCCTTGGGATAAGAAACAGACTCATGAAAGCTTGAAGAAATATCTAATAGAAGAGGCATACGAGCTTATTGATTCCATAGATGAAGAGGACGATGAGGGCATGGTTGGTGAACTTGGGGATGTACTCCTTCAGGTGATGCTTCATTCTCAAATCGGCGAAGATGAGGGAATGTTCACGGTGGATGATGTGATTGAAGGCATTACTGCAAAAATGATTCGGCGCCACCCTCATGTATTCGGGGATGTTGAGGTGAATGGCGAGGAAGATGTATTAGTGAACTGGCAGAAAATCAAAGAAGATGAGAAAGGGAGCGAAACAAAGGCTTCAATTTCCATTCTGGATGGTATTGAGAAATCGCTGCCAAACTTAATTCGGGCAGAAGAGTACCAAAAAAGGGCTGCGAAGGTTGGATTTGATTGGGATGAGGTTTCCGAAGCGTGGAAAAAGGTTATAGAAGAAGTGCAGGAATTAGAAGAGGAAATATTAAGCCCGAATCGGGATGTCGAAAGAATTAAATCAGAGCTGGGCGACCTCTTTTTTGCGCTTGTCAACATTTCACGTTATTATGACATACAAGCAGAAGAAGCCGTCTACAAAGCAAACGAGAAATTTCACCAGCGTTTTACATATATAGAAGAGAGCATTCAAAGGGCAGACAAAAAGTTTGAGGATTATACATTAGAAGAACTGGATTCATATTGGGATGAGGCAAAAGCTAAAGGACTTTAATTAAGGGAGAGATTTGAATGTCGATGAGATTGGATAAATTCCTAAAAGTTTCAAGGTTGATCAAACGCCGCACACTTGCGAAGGAAGTTGCGGATAAAGGGAGAATCACGATTAACGGACAACAGGCAAAAGCAAGTTCGAGTGTTAAAGATGGTGATGAATTAACTGTACGATTCGGTCAAAAGCTGGTTACTGTGCGAGTCGATAAAATTCAAGAAACGACGAAAAAAGAAGCGGCTGCAGATATGTATTCCATCATAAAGGAAGAGAAGCTAGCAGAGGAGTAAGGACAGGCTTGGTTCTAATTCCCTTCTTACGGACATACACTTGTACAAAATCAGTGGTACTGTGAGGGATGAAAAAATGAGCCAATATATTGATCCGAATGCTGGTTACACAAAGGGAACGATCCAAGAGCATGATGTAACGATGAAAGGCCGCCGTTTACTTGATATTACCGGTGTCAAACAAGTGGAAAGCTTTGATAATGAAGAGTTTTTGCTAGAAACATCAATGGGATTCTTATCTATCCGGGGCCAAAACTTGCAAATGAAGAATTTAGACGTTGATAAGGGCATCGTTTCCATTAAGGGAAAGATTTTCGACCTCGTTTATTTAGATGAGCAATCAGGGGAGAAAGCTAAAGGCTTCTTTGGCAAATTGTTCAAATGACCTTAACGACCCAATTTTATACGTTGCTTGCGATGATAGGCATGGGCAGTGCCTTTGGGGCTGCCCTGGATACGTATAGCAGGTTCCTGAAGCGTTCAGAAAGGAAAAGGTGGATTGTATTCATCCATGATTTCCTTTTCTGGATCATTCAGGGTCTCCTTATTTTTTATGTTTTGTTTTTAGTGAATGAGGGAGAATTTCGCCTCTATTTATTTTTGGCCTTATTATGTGGTTTTTCAGCTTATCAAGCACTTTTCAAAGGGTTCTATCAACGTTTTTTAGAGCTTTTGATAATACTGGTGATAAAGTTGGCGAGATTTATAACTGATGCGGTTCAAATGCTGATATTTCTTCCGATAAAATGGTTAATAGTATCTGTAATAGCCATTATTATCGGGATAGGTAAGTTCGTTTTAGCATTATTAAAATGGGCGGGGAAAATACTTCTCTTTATTTTAAATATTTTCTGGAGGCCATTAAAATGGATTCTGACCTATATATGGAATTTATTGCCGGTTTTTGTTACGAAAAACGTCGGGAAGTTTTATAATAAAGGAAAAGGGATTTTATTGAAAATAAAGAATTCTATAAATAGAACGCTAAATAGATGGAGAACTAAAAAGAAATGAGGAGCGATAATACATGAGTAGCCTTGGTAAAAGGAAAGTGGCAAAAATAGAAAATCCCTACGTCGCTCAACAAGAGAAAAAAGTACAAACAGTAGAAAAAAAGAAGCGTGGTCTAATGCGTAGATTGACACTTTACTCAGTTTTCGCCGCTGTCTTTTTGATTTTGGCTGTTCCCACCCTTCTAACGCAAAATGTTGCACTTGATGAGAAAATTCAACAGAAGAAAGAATTGAAGGGTAAGTTAGCTAAATTGGAAAAGGACGAGACCCTTCTTAAAGAAGAAATCGTAAAGCTTAATGACGATGACTATATAGCGAAAATAGCCAGACGGGATTATTTCTTATCTGAAAAAGGTGAAATCATTTTTACCCTTCCAAAAGGGAAGGAAGATAGTGACTAATATTGACACTGTTTTTTTACTTTCGTTATAATATAGAGTGAAGAGATTTTTTAACATTTCTAAGGAGGAACATTTTTTTTATGTCAATCGAAGTAGGCAGCAAGTTACAAGGTAAAGTAACAGGCATAACTAATTTTGGTGCATTTGTAGAGCTCCCTCAAGGTTCAACCGGTCTTGTCCATATCAGTGAAGTGGCTGATAACTATGTCAAAGATATTAATGATCATTTAAAAGTGGGCGATACAGTCGAGGTGAAAGTCATCAATGTGAAAGATGGCAAGATTGGCTTGTCCATAAAAAAAGCGATAGACCGTCCTGAAGCTGAGCAAAAACCTGCATACACACCACGTCCGCGCCAAGGAAGAGGGAATGACAGCCGTTCCAAAGACTTCCGCTCGAAAGGTAACAGTTTCCAACCCAAGGAAAACTTTGAGCAAAAAATGGCTAAATTCTTAAAAGATAGTGAAGACCGCTTAACGACCCTTAAACGTAGCACCGAAACGAAACGGGGAGGTCGAGGAGGAAGACGCGGATAAAAACTGCTGCTGAAAGTAATAGTTTAGCTACTTTTCCTGTGAAATTATTCATAGTGTAGATAAAGGCAAGCTTGCTGGCTTGTCTTCTTTTAATTATATAAGGCTTTACTTATGGTAATAAAACCTTCAAACGACAATAAAAAGCGCCTCTGTACACTTATTCGGATAAGTGTACAGAGGCGCTTTCGGTGTATATGATGACCCGTACGGGATTCGAACCCGTGTTACCGCCGTGAGAGGGCGGTGTCTTAACCGCTTGACCAACGGTCCGTGATTGTAATAGAAAAA